>JAKORR010000277.1 GCA_029777735.1 Armatimonadota bacterium
AGACCAGTCGTTGGCCTGCCCTCCGCCTGTGGCCACGCTCACCCGCGTCGTCTGGCCGGTCAGCCGGTCGTGCACGAAGATGTCGTTCGTGTCGTTCGTGTCGCCCGGCACCAAGTTGTCCGCCCAGCCAAAGCCAATGAACGCGACGTACCTTCCCTCCGCGCTGATGGAGGGCCACCCAGAGGGCCCGTTTGCCCCCCCCCCGCCTGTAGAAACGCTTACCCGCGTCGTCTCGCCGGTCAGCCGGTCGTGGACGAAGATGTCCTCCGAGCCGTTGGTGTCGCCCGGCACCAGGTTGGACGCATAGCTTTCGAACGCCACGCACCTCCCGTCCGCGCTGATGGAGGGAAAGAGAGAGGCTTTCTTGGCCTGCCCTCCGCCTGTAGAAACGCTCACCCGCGTGGTCTCGCCGGTCAGCCGGTCGTGGACGAAGATGTCCTCCACGCCGTTGGTGTCACCTGGCACCAGGTTGGACGCATAGCTTTCGAACGCCACGCACCTCCCGTCCCCGGGGATGGATGGCTCCCAAGAGTCCTCATCCGCCTGCCCTCCACCTGTGGCAACGCTCACCCGCGTCGTCTGCCCAGTCAGCCGGTCGTGGACGAAGATGTCCTCCACGCCGTTGGTGTCGCCTGGCACCAGGGGGGCCAAGCTCTTGAACGCGACGTACCTCCCGTCCGCGCTGACGGAGGGCCACTCAGAGGAATCGTTTGCCTGCCCTCCGCCTGTGGCCACGCTCACCCGCGTGGTGACGCCAGCGGCCCCGAGGACGGAGGCTATCAGAGAGCCTGGAGGCCTCGCAGGGGCCCATTGTCTAACCACGCCACCAAGAAGATCCAGTATTCCGGCCTCCTGTGCCCCGGCCACTCCCGCAACCCCGAAAACCAAGACAACCAGCACAACGGCACGTGAGACCATCACACACCCGCGGAGACGAAACCGCCACATGGACCTTCCCTCCCACGCATACGCGCTTGGCCGACCAGCCCGGTATATACATCGTACAACGCTGCCCCCCACCTATGTCAAGCCAGGCAATCCTCTGGGGAGTGTTCAGTTTCCGCAGGACGAATCTTTCGCCGCCAGGAGGTCGTCGTGAGGGCCCAGGACAGGAATCACAAAGCAGCCGACGCCCAGATAGGCTCCAGGGTAGAATCGTGGCCCACTTCCACGGCAAACCTGGCACCTGCGAGCGCCCTTCCTGCGCGGGAGCGACGGCCACCAGCTGCCTCGGCTTATCTTGGCCAAGTCTATCCTACGAGCACTGTACACTCCCTCAGCGGGAACGGGACTTGACGAAGGCCACTGTTCCGGTCATAGTTTCACCTAGTAACTGCAAAGGGAACAGAGACCTCGCGGGGACCGCTCCTCTGCGGGCTTCTTTGGTTGACATGAGATCGAAGCGGTGGGTAACATTACAGCCCGCGGGCCGTTAGCTCAGTTGGCAGAGCACCGGACTTTTAATCCGGGGGTCGCAGGTTCGAAGCCTGCACGGCCTACCAGGTGTGGCCCTGTCGTCTAGAGGCCTAGGACTCCGCTCTTTCAAGGCGGCAACACGGGTTCGAATCCCGTCGGGGCCACCAAATTTACTATTCTTGGGGCGGGTAGCTCAGGTGGCTAGAGCGCATGCCTTACAAGCATGAGGTCGCAGGTTCAAGTCCTGCTCCGCCCACCACGTGATAACTGTGTGGCCGGGTAGCTCAGGGGTAGAGCGAGGGACTGAAAATCCCTGCGTCGGCAGTTCAATTCTGCCCCCGGCCACCACTTAGTCATCTTAGTCATCGATTAACCGCGAGCCGGCGTAGCTCAAAGGTAGAGCAGCGCATTCGTAATGCGCAGGTTGCCCGTTCGAGTCGGGCCGCCGGCTCCACGACCAAGACCTAAAGATTGCGCGCTGGGCTGCAGCCGCAGTCTGCCTTCTCAAGCTGAGCATGCGGGTAGGTGAATCGAGTTTGGCAATCACAAGAGCCGTAATTCCCGCTGCCGGCAAGGGCACAAGGCTCTATCCCGCAACGAAGTCCCAAGCCAAGGAAATGCTTCCACTCGGCACCAAGCCGGTGATACAGCATGTAGTGGAGGAATTGGCTGGCGCCGGCATCAGAGAGATACTCATTGTCACGGGACAGAAGAAGCACGCCTTGGAGGATCACTTCGACGGAGGGGCGAAATGGTTAGAGGAGGCCCCCGAGGAAGAGCGCCACTCCAAGGTCTGGACCTCGGACGTTAGGCTGTTTTACACGCGGCAGAGCGAAGCGCTGGGCCTCGGGGACGCTGTATCGCTCGCCAAGTCCTTCTGCCAGGACAAGCCCTTTGTCGTTGCCTTGGGCGACGCACTGATAATGAAACAGGGCCCTGGCCCCACGGTGGTCGAGCGCCTGATGGAAAGCTTCAGCGAAGAGGAGACAGGCGCTTGTGTGGCAAGCTATAAGGTATCGGCTACAGATACCTGGCGCTACGGGATTCTGAGTCCAGCTCGAGTGCCAATAGTAGGGGATTCGCCTTTCCTGCTCAAGGACATTGTCGAGAAGCCCGGGCCTGACAGGGCACCCAGCAACTGGGCGGTGGCAGCGCGCTATGTGCTTTCTGCCGAGGTGTTCGATGCTCTCGAAGAGAGCAGGGGACTCCTTGAGCCCGGCGAAGAGCTGCAACTGACAAATGCC
>JAKORR010000278.1 GCA_029777735.1 Armatimonadota bacterium
CAGGACGCACCCGGTTGGATCGATGAGCACGGGTGGGGCCTGTATTGTGCAGACCGGGCTGACCTTGACGAATAAGCGCGAAAGGGGGAGAAGAGTGTTTTACGATTGCATCGTAAACAGCCCGCAGATCGCGGAGCAGGCAAGATACCTGCTAGATGACTGGAAAAAAGAACATGACGGATTCTACGCCCGTCACGCCGTACGATGTCCGTACGGGGCCCAGTGGACATTTGAGGCTCCTTGCGGATTCCAAGCCATCCCCAGTGGAGGCTCATGGCTGACGTCGGGAAACAATTTTCACAGCATCACCATCGACGGCGGTAGCGTACGCATCACCTACGCGGGTCGCAGGCATGGCGTGAGGTCGGAGTTTCGCGACCTCCTGAAAGCTGCAGCAGTTTGTAGCGATTACCGCACTCTGAGCTACCAGTCCGAGGAACCGAGCTGGCTCCCCTGGGAAACACGAAACGACCAAGCATCCGATACAGGGAAATAACAAGGGGTGGGGCTTGATCGGCCCGGCCATGGATACGAAAGAGTAACCACAAGGCCCCCATCACAGGGGGCCTCTGTCGTAGTGGTGCCAGAGCGATTCGCTCACTCAGTACATGTCAAACACAACCCACACCCCGGGCAGTCTACCCGAATCCCTCGCGTGCGCAACGGCCGACCGCACTGGGGACATAGCTCAGGCCTCGCAGCTGGCCTCGTCTCCTTCATGGGTACACACTTGCACTCTGCGTGAGTTGTACACTCGCATTGGGTGTCACAGCTCTTGCTGCTCAACGCAATCCCTCCAACCGCACACGTGTACGCTTAGAATCGGATCCTCCACTGCACTCCCCACCGCGGCGGTTCGTCCCGCCGCAGCTCGACTCCGGCCTGCAGCGTCCCGCCCGCCAGCGGCCGCTTGACACTCACGGCTAGCCCACCACCCGCGGTTACGCCGACTGTGGTCCCTCCGCCGCGGGCGATGGGGACTACGATTTTGGGTCCGTCAACTCACTCACACGGCCCACAACACCCTGTGCCTTGAGTCGCTCCAGCGTCGCCTCCACGATGCTCTCGACATAGCGCCGGATGTCACCGACCGTCTCGGCCAGCGCCTTGCGAGCCTCGGCGTCAAGCTGGGCAAGGATTTGCTCGACTGCCTGCTGCCCAAGTGCCACCAGCTCGTCACGACTCGCCCGTCCCTCAGCCACTGCCTGCCGCAGCGCAGCGGCCACCTTGCTCTCGGTGGCCAAGACAGCCACTTCAGCCAAATAGGCGACTCGTGCCAGCGCCCGGTCGGCCAACTCATGGTCGATTCGCGCGTCCAGCGCCTCCTTGGCACGACGGATGTAGGCCAGGACATAGGCGGCGCCGAGTGACAGCAGGGCTAGTAGCACC
>JAKORR010000279.1 GCA_029777735.1 Armatimonadota bacterium
CAAGAGGGATCGCTGGCCCATCGCCTGTACGGCACCAAAGAGATCTCCGAGCGTCACCGCCACAGGTACGAGGTCAACAACGCCTATAGGCAGGTTCTTGCTGATAACGGCCTAGTGTTTTCAGGCACTTCACCTGAGGGCGACCTGGTCGAGATCATAGAACTGCCCCAGGACGTGCATCCCTTCTTCATAGCCGTACAGTTCCACCCAGAGTTCAAGTCGCGCCCGACCCGAGCCCATCCGCTCTTCTCAGGACTGGTGGCTGCCTGCCTGGAACGAGCTCGCCTACGTGAGCAACTCCAGACCGTCAAGGACGAATAGCGAGTGTTACCAAGGCCCAAGGCCACGCAAGGCTCGGGCAAGAGGACCGGCTCTACGAAGCATTGCCGGGCTCCGTGCCGTGAAGGCTCGGACTGCCCATCAGTATCTAGCACCATGCAGCCGGGGATCACCTGCGGGGACAAACTGAACCGTCGTCTCTGAACGTAAAGGGAGGTGTCTGCATGCGCGTTGGCTATGGGCGCAGTTGTATCACTCCCCCACTTGGCACGCCCTGTGCGCTGGGTCTGGAGGACCGGCTCGTGGCGGTTCTCGACGACCTCTATGTGCGAACGGTATACATTGAGACGGACGAAGAGAGACTGCTGCTGGCGGCCGCCGACCTGATTGGCCTGTACCCGGAGGACACGAGTGAGTTCCTTCGGTGCATGGCGGAGGCGGCCGGACTGAGGCCTGACCAGGTAGTACTCCACGCCACTCACACCCACCAGACAGGCAACTCGCGGTGGGATGTGGCGCGTCTGCTGGAGCCCTACGGCTTGGCGGAGGAGTTCTCAAGCCCTGTCTTCAGGGATCTGGTGGTGGAGGGACTGGCGAAGGCGGCAGCAGAAGCCGCCGGCTCTCGCCGGCCTTGCGAGATGGCCTACTGCGAGGCGATAGTCTCGGGGATCGCGTCCAATCGTCGCGTGCCCACGGGCGACGGCGACAAGGTGACCTTCCGCTCGTCGCGGCCGCCGGCCGAGCTTCGTGAGAAGCCAGAGGGCTGGATCGACCCTACCCTGCGAATGGTGCTCTTCCGGTCCAAGGACGACGGCACGCTGGTAGGACTGGCGAACTATAGTTGCCACCCGAGCGTGGCCGGCGGCGACGAGGGCCCCTATGCCACGGGCGACTTCCCGGGCGCGGGCCTGGCTCTGGCCGAAGAGAGGCTAGGCGGCGCCCGACTGCTTCATCTGACAGGCCCCTGCGGCGAGATCAACCCCGGCAAGTACGTCACCAGCGAGTCCCTGGCTGCGAAGGACAGACGGAAGGACGTATGGCTGCTGGGCGCCCGCTACGCCGACGCGATACTGCGAGCAGTGAGCAGCGCGACCGGATGGCACGACCCAACCGACTTGGTAGTAGCCTGGGCTTGCCCCCTGGAGCTTACAGTCTCACCCACCCTGCCGGAAGAGGAGCAGTTGAGGCGCGAGCTTGAGGCCGCAGTCGAGGACTACCTGCAAGGCGGCGGCGCACGTGCGGCCCATGGGCCGATACGCCGGGCTCTCTACCGCTACGGCAGGCGCCTGCACATCGTTGGAGGCCGGCTACAAACAACCGCCGCGGCGGCGCGACTGGGTGACGTTGTCTTCACTTTCATGCCCTCCGAGGTATTCCTGCAGACAGGTGAGGAGCTGCGACAGGAGCTTGCGGTGCGCCGGCCCGACTTGAAGCTCGTCAACGTGTCCCATTGCTTCGACCACAATCCTTCGTACATCGTGCCGCCAGAGGCCTTCGCTCAGGGAGGCTATGAGCCCACTGCCACGTCTCTCGCGCCGGAGGCCTACGGTGAGCTGAACGATGCGATGGATGGCTTGCTGCGGCAGGTGGAGGCCTGAGCGGATCCCGGCGCCTTGTGACGCGGCTCTAAGAGCCCAGGCCACAGGGTCCGAGGGCCCCTGGCCGCAGGTGAGCTCGAACCCGGATACCGGTGGCGAAGGCGGGCGGCCGCAACTAGCGTCTTGCTACAGGGAGGAAGGCGACATGCTCTCGCAACTCGCCGTGGTTCTTGCGTTGATCGCCCAGCCCCAGGACCTGCTGCTCCATCTCCCGCTTGACGGCAGCGTCCAACCGACCGTCGGCGGTGGTGTACCCGAGGTCGAGGGCACGGCCCAGTTCCAGCCCGGGCGCGTCGGGCAGGCCCTCGTCGTCGGCGACGGCGCAGCGCAGCTTGTGCTAAAGCGCGAGGGCAATGTACAGACGGACGCGGGCAGCGTGGCCCTATGGGTAAAGCCTCTGGACTGGTCAGGGAATGACGACAAGTTCCACGTCTTTTTCGAGGCCAAGGATCCCGGCTGGTTGCTCGTCTACAAGTACCTGGATCCGGATACTGGTCTTCTGCTGCTCATGTCAGACAACATTGCGGAACACGGGTGGCAGGTGATACGCAGGCCCATCAAGGATTGGAAGCCCGGAGAGTGGCATCACGTGGTGGCAACCTGGGACCGCACGGCCGCAATGCTGTACGTGGACGGTGTGGCGGCGACACCCCTGATCCGGCCACCAGTGCCAAGCATCGCCACCGACGTGTTCTATATCGGCGACCGCCCCTGGCACGTGGAACGCAAGGCCCTCAGCCTCATCGACGAGATATACATCTTTGAGCGGCCGATAGAGGCGCAGGAAGTGGCGGCGCTGCACACGGCCGGAGCTGCTGGCAAAACTCCTGCCTTCCCGCTGGCGGAGCTAGTGCCCTTGCGTGTGGAACTGCGCCCAGAGGCCTGGCGCCAGCGTTGGGTCGTATCGGCCAATATGGCAGGCTTAGCCTCCGAAGATCGCAGGGCAGCCAAGATCGAGGCGCGACTGTTCAGGCCCGACGGCAGCGAGGCGTGGGTAGGCAACCTCCAGGCGGTGACCGGGCATTTGGCGGGAGCCGAGCTGCCGCTGGAATTGAAGCCCGCGGGCCTGTGGAAGCTCGAAGCCTGGGTAAGCGTCGGGCAGCGGGTTCTGGGCAGAGCCGAGGCCACTGCCGAGATGCCGGATACGTCATGGATCGGCAATGACCTGTACGAGGAAGTGAGGCTCCTGCCTCCATGGACGCCTTTGGGGGCCGAGGAGAGCGCAGTGCGAATGTGGGGGCGCCGATATCAACTCAGTCCGGTGGGGCTGACGGATCTGGAGAATCAGGGCACCAGGCTACTGAGCGGTCCGTGTCGGCTGGAGGCGCAGATTAACGGCAAGCCCGTCACAGCAGTGGACCTGTCCGTGCGCCTGGGCCGACACACCGATGCCTGGGCCGAGTTCGAGGGACGCGGAAGGCTCAGCAGCGTGCGCTTGGCTTCTCGTCTGCGAGCGGAGTTCGATGGTCTGCTCACGGTGGACTTGACCCTGGAACCCGAGGCCGTCTGCAGCCTCGAGGCACTGCGGTGGGTCCTACCACTGCGGGCCGGGGCCGCTACGCTGATGCACTATCCGGGCCTGACGTGGCGCGAGGCGAAGGGCGGCATGATACCGCAGGGTGAGGACCTTGTCTGGAAGTCCGACAAGTTCATGCCCTTCCTCTGGGCGGGCGACGAGGACCGGGGCGTGATGTGGTTCGGCGAGAGTGACCAGGGCTGGCGGATAGCCAAGGACAAGCCTTGTCTGTACCTGCGCCGCCAAGGCGACAGTGTGGAGATGGTAATCGAGCCGGTGAGCGAAAGGCGCGATCTGGGGAGCGCCTGGACGTGGAGCTTTGGCCTCATGGCCACGCCGGTCAAGCCGCTGCCGCCGGACTGGCGCAAGTGGCGGCTTGAGCCCGGCAGGGGGGCCAACGTTAGCATCGTCTGGCCCAGCCCAAGTCTCATCAAGTACTTTGGCTACCCGTGGCCGACCACGCCCGAGGACTACCGGAAGATGGTGGAGAGCAAACACGCCCAGGGCATCAAGGTTGTGCCGTACTCATGCCTGACCTTCCTCAGCGAAGCGTCACCGGAGTGGAGTGCCTTTTCAGAGGAGTGGGCCGTGCCCGGGGTGGCCGATCGCACCTCAAGCGATGTTGGGGCTTATAACGTCGGATTCATGGGGGTATGCCCGGGAGCTGAGGGCTGGGCGGACTTTGCCGTGTGGGCGAACAAGCGCTACATGAACACCTTCGAGCTGGACGGCCTGTACCACGACAACACCTTTCCCTACGCTTGCAACAACGAGTTGCATGGGCACGGTTGGCAGGAGGAAGGGCAGCGCAATCGGCGCAGCGTCTACCCCATCTTGGCACACCGGCGCCTGTACCGACGCATTTATGCCATGATGAAGGACCTGGGGCGGGAGACGTACATGATGGCTCACATGTCCGGGCGCGTGAACATGCCTGTGCTCAGCTTCACCGACGCCTACCTGGATGGCGAGCACTTCCGGTCGTGGGTTGACGACGACTACCGCAAGGTTTTGCCCTTGGATCAGTTCCGAGCGGAATTCATGGGGCGCCAATGGGGTATCATGCCAGTGTTCCTGCCCGAGCTGGGCGAGAAGGCGCGCCAGACGCGCGAGGCCACACGGCAAATGCTGTCCATGACTCTCCTGCACGATACGCCAGTGTGGGCTATCTGGTGCAGTACCCCAGCGGTGGACGAGGTGCGTAGGGCGCTGGACGAGTTCGGGTACGTCCAGGCAGACTTCGCGCCCTACTGGCAGGAACCCGTCCGTTCCGATGACCCCGACGTCAGGGTGAGCGCGTACCTGCGAGACGAGAAGGCCCTCCTGGTAGTGTCGAACTTCGCGTACGAGGCCAAGACGGTGACATTGGAGGCAGACCGCGCCAAGCTGAAGCTCGGTGCGGATCCACTGGTCGCCATGGATGCCGAGAGCGGACAGAGCGTGGCGGCAGCCGGGGCGCCGGTGAAGCTGACAGTACCGGCAGGAGATCTGAGGCTGATTCTCTTGACCACGGGCCCGTAGTTGTCCCGCGAAGGGAGCTGACGAGCGTTGCAGCCGGAGGGAAGGACCGGCCCGGTGTTACTAGGCACAGCGATGACCGTTGTTCTCCCCACCCTGACTATTCTGCTGGTTGGGGACCTTGTCGCCTTGGCCGACGGATTGGGGGGCCCACTTCTGTCTGGCTGGCTGTGGCAGTATGAACATGCTTCCTCGCGCCGCCTCTCCTGGGTGCGTTCCTCTCGCTCCTTTCGCTCGTGCTCTCGATACGTCGAGGACCTGTGCAAATAGGGATCGGCGGGACCCTCGTTGCGACCGAAACGGCCCTGCCTCTCGCCACACAGGTCTTCCTCCAGATTGTCGTACTCTTCTGTGCGAGACAACTGATCCCGAACATCGTGAGGTACGGCCCCTTCGCCTATGGGCTAATTAGCCTGTGGTAGCTGTTGATTCTCTACGTGTTTGTCGTTTCTTATGAATACCTGCCTAAAATCCGACATCATCTGACACTAATGGGCGTGGGGATGATAGCTCTCCGGCAATCACGGCTGCCAAGTGCGGTGTGTAGAATGGTGGTCACAATGACGGCCCTAGCGGCCATCCCGCTGCAGGCGCCAATCTGGGCCTTGGACCCCGGAGCCGCTGGGTGGATGCCCTTCTTTCAGCGAACTATCGAAAATTATGATGTCGTGGCCATTGTCATGTCCCTCATCATTGCGGTGGTTGTGTTCTATACCTAGAGCGCGGGGGTAAGAATGGAAAAGCTTCTTACAGAAGGAGCTCCCTGAGGCCTCGACGGCAAGCAGATCGTCCTTCGACCGGCTCCTCTACCAGCGCTGGTTCTTGCCAATGCCGAGTTCTACCTTACCGGAGGCGTGCCCACTACTGCGCAGGCTAGTTACGGGGTCCCAGGAGGACCGGCCTGCTCGGGGCTCGCGTTCACCGTCCGGGGAATCTGCAGGGGTGCTGCAGGTAACACCACCACATCCGCACGGGGGAAGCGCCCGGCCAGCGCAGCTGTCATCCGGGCCCAGTCATTGTCGCAGTACCACGACTGATCCTCCGGCACATATCCCTTTCCATACTAGGGCGAGTACATGAACACGTTCGCCCGTTTTAAGAGTTCCGGTGTGTGTTTTACCGGGGCCGGCTGCGATTGCCAGCGATAGTCCCCCAGCGGCCCGTGGTAAAGACCGTGGTATGTGGTGGGGTCGGCGAAGTCAGAGATGATGAGCGTGGGACAGCCAAAATGCTGCGCCGGCAGATAAGACTTCGAGAGCTGCGTCGCATCGGCGTCGAAGGGGTAGGCATTCGCGATCACCAGGTCATAGTCCGTCCCGGAGACCGGTGTGTCACCCGCGTGGCGGGCCAGCACAACGGCCCGACCATGGGACTTCACCGGTTCGCCCACAGTCAACCCTCCCAGCTCCCGGCGGGAGTTCACTACGCAGCAGACTGCCACCCTAAGCCCGAAGAGCCGAGCCGCCTCTTCCAAGTCGCGCCTTGAAGCACAGGACCTCGGCGCCCCGGCCCAGGGGCCACCCGCTACCTTGCTGTGGTGATAGTGTATCGTGGAGATATGGCTAATACCCGGCACAACAAGCTTGGCGCCTCCTCCCCAGGACGTCAGCCCATGGGGATACACGGTCGAGATACTCACGGAGAAGTCGGCCCTAGCGGCTTCGCGGTTCACGAGCACCGGTGTGCCAGCCGAGGTTACACCGAAGAACGAGACATCCGCGCTGAAGGCATCATGAGAGATGACCTTGCCAGCACGCCGGTAGGCCCTTCCCAATCGCGCCTGTGCCTCCGCCCCAGTCATTGGGCGATGAGCGCCGTTTCCCAGCACAAGGCTAATGCGCTCGTCTGGTACACCAGCACAGTTCAGCTCCTCCATCACCCTCAGCGCCAGTCGCTCCGCGGGTGTGGGCCGGCGGAAGTCATCCACCAGCACAACCGCGCTGCGGGCACCTCGGGCTGCCTCGCGGATTGGCGCACATCCCAGGGGATTGGAGAAGGCCTGCTCCACCTCGCCATCGGTCAGCTCGGGCCGCCCCCGCGGTGGGCACACCGTTGCCGTCCACCCTGGTGGCAGAGGAAACTGTTCCTCACGGTCCGCATGGGCCGACGCGACGCGCAGGTACAGAATCTGTGAACTGGTCATTGGCGCTTATCTTCGCGAAACACGCGTCCCCTGGGGCAAAGACCTCGCCCCTTGCTGCCCCGGCTGTCAGAAGGTTCCAAAAGGCATGTCGCCAACTCCGACCCGCACGCCCAAGTCCCGTGTCTGCTCGACTACGTGACGCTGGCAATCCTCGACGCTGCACCATGGGCTGTCCGGGTTGGCCGCCAGGCTGAAGGACAGGTCGGTGGCTCCGAAAAGCAGCAGGTCCACTCCCGGCAGCGCCAGGCTGCGGACGTTCGCCACACCCCGCAGGGTCTCGATCTGCAGAGCCAGGACTCCGCTGTCATTCCACCAGTCAGCATACGCCCGCGGATCGGTGAAGGCCCCATACTGGTAAGCGAAATGGGGGCCAACGCTTCTTCGTCCTACGGGAGGGTAATAAAAGGCCGCGATGGCCTCAGAGACGTTCGCTGGATCCTCTGCCATTGGAACCAGAACCCCAGCGGCCCCGAAGTCCAGGAAGCTGCTGATCTGACACACAAGATCGGGATGCCGAATCCGCAACAGCACGGGAGAGCCCAGATGGCTCGCGACGGTACAGAAGTCTGCAAGCTGCGGCTCGGTGTAGGGGGTATGCTGAAGGTCGACAAACAGCATGTCGCAGGGCTTCTCAACCAGATACTGCCCTAGTTCATCCTCTGGCATATCAATAGAGGCTGAGCCGATACAAAAGGAGGCACCACTTCGGATCCGCTGCTTGAGAGAGGGCGAGGTCTGCCTACACATAGGACGATCTCTCCGAGAACCGGACAAGGAAATGGCGTACCCGATTGTACAGGGCGCGCGGTTCGGCGACGGTGATCGTAACACAGTTTCGTGGGATGGTGCTCAGCCCTCCGCCAAGCACGACGGTCACTACCGCAACAATGGGCGGCATGGCCATCCACCGGGCCAAGGGGCTGTTGCGGGGCTTCGGTAGGCCGGCGCTAAGTCTCAGCGGCCTTCGAAGGCACCAGGAAGCCCCTAGGGGGCTCGGCAGTGGATTCACTGAGCCGCGGCGGGCTGTGCCTCTAGCACGAAGATCTCAGTCACCGGCTTGCCGTCCCACTGCGGGTCAACCTTGAGCCCGAGGGCGTAAACAGCCGTTGCGGCGGTATCGCAGGTCAGCACGGGTGCCTGTATCTCACCAGGCTTGATGATCCCCGGCCCATAGCAGACCCAAGGAATTGTCATGTC
>JAKORR010000280.1 GCA_029777735.1 Armatimonadota bacterium
CAATGTCTTCGGGCGGGGTAGTGAGCTGTCGTCCGGGCGGCCTGCGGTAACGGTCGAGGAGCTGGTTGCACTGGCAGAGGGTACTCGAACGCCTTCACGGGAGGAGCTTCTGGCGGCTACGCTGAACGCCCTGTGCCACCACTATAGGACGCTCGTGGCGGGCCATCCTGGTGGCCTTCTAGACGTTCTTCGCGCCGCGGACCAACTGGCGGGCCACCACATCACGGTCCAAAGCAACGGCGTATGCCTAGAGGGCGTTGCTGCTGGCTTGGATGATATGGGACGGCTCGGCGTGCGAACGGCGGACGGCCTGCGGTGGCTATCCGCCGGCGAGGTGACTACTATTGACTAACGCGCGGCTGCTCCCCACCTTGCCATCTCTCGCGCCTGGAATGGCTCTGGCTGTTGTTCTACTGGTGGCAGACCCCGCGCATTCGGTTGGCGATTCCGCGGCCCAGGGCGTGGCCTTTCTCGCTAGCGGACAAGTGAACGAGGCCCGTCAGGCCTTCGCGGTCGCCCTCAGCCAAGATCCCTCGCGGTCAGTGGCAGTGGCGGGACTGGCTGCGGCTCACCTGCTGGCCGGCGAAGGCGACAAGTCTTTGACCAGCTTCGCAACAGCGGCACGACTTGCACCGGAATCCGCGTGGCCCGAGGCTTGTCTGGGTGCTGCTTACCTCGCGCGAGGGGACGACGGTCAGGCGGCGGAGTGTTTCGGCCGTGCCCTGGCCCGCCGACCGGACTGGGCCGCTGTGCGGGCGCGCCTGGCCTATGCCCTGTGTCGCCGCAAGTTGCTCTCGGCGGCTCTTGAGACCGCTAATGCCGCCCGCGCCCAAGGTGATCAGGTCTTCGCTCCTCTGGTCGAAGCCGCAGCTCTGATCGAGTTGGGGGACCCTTTGCAGGCCTTTGCAGTGCTTGCAGGGTTCAGGCATCCTGCCAATGAGGCAGTCTCCATGTCGCCGCTCCTGCCTTCCCCGATTGCCTACGCGTCAGCGACAGTGACGGCCGCAGCTGCGACGACAGCGGTAGCATCCACGGAAGAAACTCCGGCCCCTGGGGCCATCAGGTTCGTCTGGCCACGCATGGGGGCTAGGCTCAGCGGGCGCGTCGAGGTCCAAGTGACGGCGGACACCCCGGTGGATTATGTAGTCATTTACGTGGACGATCAGTTCCTAGCAGTGAGCAATGTGGTTACTTTCCGTACGATCTGGGAAAGCTGGAAGTGGCCCGACGGTGTTCACCGCCTGCGCGTAGAGAGCCATGACACAGCAGGCCGGTGCTCGGGTCGCCAGGAGATCGAAGTGCTGGTTGCCAACCGTGCTCGCACGACTGATGCGGCTCGGAACAGCCGAGACG
>JAKORR010000281.1 GCA_029777735.1 Armatimonadota bacterium
GAGAAGATCGCCATCGAGTGCGACGGCTGGCAGTACCACGGCAAGTTCAAGAGCGCCCATGAGACCGACCGGGAGCGCCAGAACCTGCTGGCGGTAGCAGGCTGGCTCATCCTGCGCTTCACCTCTGGCCAGATCTTCAAGGACCTGACCGGCGTCTCAGCGACCATCGACGCTGCAGTCCAGCAGAGGAGGGCGCTGCTGTGATGGCGGTCCTTCGCGATAGCCCTGCCGGCCTCGGCAGCAAGCGCCAGCGGTTCGCCTGGTGGCCAGTGGCCAGCTACGCCGCCCCCAAGCCGTTCACCTCCCACAAGGGCTGGTATTGGCTCCAGCCCGTTGTTGAAACGAGCACCATAAGTGTGGGCTGGATCGCCTACGCCAACGATAATTCCGCCCTGCGGCCGCTGTCCCATCGGACGATCGTCGCCGCATCCATGGTGGGCTTGGCCACGGCGTTCGCCGCGCTGGCCAGCACGATCCACCCCCTCGTCATCTCCCTCCGCTGAAAGGAATCCTCCCAATGGAATCGGCCAATTCGACCCATAACGGCGGTCATGCAATTAAGCGTCAAGCCCCGCCCCAAGGCGTCAGTCCGGCCCCTCGCCGAGACATCTTTGACACGCTTCCCCATTGGCTTGACTCGCCTAGTCTTGCTTATTCCTCCTGGCTGGCAGGGCAACGGCTGAAGGACTCGACCAAGACCGTGTACATAGCCATGTTTGGACGTTTCTGTCAGTGGCTAATCGGGCAGGGGAGAAGACTGGACCAACTGGAAGCAGACGATATTAGAAAGTTCCTGGACAGTGCGAATCCAAACCTCCCTGAGAGCCGAAAAGCTCGCACCAACAGCGGTCGCCAGCGGCAACAGTATGTTCGCCAACTTGAAAAAGTCTTTGCTCATCTAGGCTCGCTTGGCCACTCCGGCACCAACCCTGGGCGGATGGCTGGGTATGAGCGCGTCGGCTCGGGCTCCGATAAGCCGACACGGTTCCTGAGCCGTGAGGAGGCCCAGGCAGTGATCCGGCTTATCCAGACGAGGCTAGACGAGTTAAGAAGAGAAGAGAAGAGCATAGACGAGTGGATGGAGTTCCGAGACCTCGCCTTGATCGGAGTAATGATCGGGGGGGGACTCAAGGTGAACCACATCGAGCGCCTGACGCTTAATTGCATGGATATGGTGGAAGAGCGGATTGACCTCTCCCGCCCGGGCCATGCCCACCGTGCCCGGCTGCTGACCTTCGCCGTGCCGGCCGTAAAGGCCTGGCTTTCCGTGCAGGAGCAAATGCACGGCCGCAAGCTGGAACCGACGCAGAAGATCTTCGAGGCTGACCGGTCCTCCGGCTTCGGTCGCAACAGCAAGACGGTGACGCTCTCGGCCTCCTCGATCCATCGCCGGACGCAACGGCTGCTGGCTATTGCCGGAATCACCGGCGAGCGCGCCAGCGCGCAGACCCTGCGCAACACCTACGCCGGTCTCCTGATCGACGGCGGCGCCACTGACGACCACCTGGTCGACTACCTCGGCCTGCAGGCCTCGGTGACCGCGCAGCGCTTGCGCACCGCATACGCCAGAAGCCAGCCCAAGCCCGCTGGCGACGCGCATCTCTCCGAAGAGGGCTGACCCCATGACCACGAATTTCCGAATGATCCGCCGGGAGGCACACCAATGAAGCTGAAGTTGAAACC
>JAKORR010000029.1 GCA_029777735.1 Armatimonadota bacterium
ATGCAGGCCTTCGCGATGCGCCTGGGCCATATGGGTCTCAGTGCGTGGGTAGTTGGAGAGACGACGACACCCGCCATAGGGCCGGGCGACCTGCTCATCGTGGGCAGTGGCTCGGGCCAAACGCGCATAACGCTAGCAATGGTCGAGGCAGCGAAGGCTCGGGACGCCACCGTCGCCGCCCTTACGGCCCATCCTGATTCACCGATCGGTCAGGCCTGTGACCTGGTGCTGACCATTAACACACCCGTCACAAAGGTGGATAAGGAGCGGCCGTCACACCAGCCGCCGGGATCCCTGTTCGAGCAATGCTTACTGGTGGTGTGTGACGCGATAGAGATGCGCCTGATGGCTCGCCTAGGAACCACGGAAGAGGAGATGCGCGCTCGGCATACCAAGCTAGAGTAATGCTCTCGGCGAAGGCTCTACGTCTACGGCCTGGCGGCGGACTGATCGCCGTCGGGGAGAAGGAAAGAGACTGACGTGGAAAGGCCGTAGAAGCAAGATGGAAAGTGTAGCCCTTGGTACCCCCACGGGGATTCGAACCCCGGTCGCCTGGCTGAGAACCAGGTATCCTAGTCCACTAGACGATGGGGGCACCGGAGGCGGCACTGTACAAGGATGCGGACCCACGTCAAACTCTGCGCGCCGAGAAGGAGGTTTGGCCCTCTGTGAGTGGATGGTGGTGTGCATGCGAAGACAGCCCACTGAAGGCCACCACGTGCATGGGAAAAGGCCAATCCTCCAGAAACAACGCGCCAGAGTTGCCCTCAACGCACGTTTCTATTCATTCTGGGATGCTTGACGCATCCTTGGCATCCCTTGGCTCATGAAGACATAAAGACCGGACAAACTGCCCGGCTATCAGGGCCTTCACCCACTCGGTGCGCAGTTGGCCCCCGTCACCCGCACTGCCTTCTTGGCCGCGTCCCATTGCACCTCGCAGCTCAGAGCCTCGGCCATCAGCCTCAGCGGGATCAACAGAGCGCCGTTGATGACGATTCCCTGATCTTTGCGGATCGGTACGCACCGGCTGCCTTGGCACACGACAGCCGTCTGACTCTTGGCCTTCCAGTCCACTTTGGCACCCAAGGCCTGCGCCGCTGCGCGCAGCGGCACATAGGTCGTCCTGCCGCGTACTCGTGCTTGGGGCGTAAACTGCTGCACCTTTCCGTCGATGTAGACGTCGACGAGCTGGTCTGCAGCGAGGGCCCCCCAAGCCGTGGCCAACAGCGCCAAGGCCGGCAGCGCACTGCGGACAACAATGGAACGAAGTCTACCGACAGTCATCCTTCACGCACCTCCTGTGGCTACCGAACCTTCTCAGGTGAGTCTTTACCGGCGCAAGCCAGGCGGTTGGCTACCAGTCTAAACCGGCTGAGGAGTGATGGAGCCCTCGATGATTCCGATGATGTAGTCTGAGTACTCTGGTGTGCGGATGCCACTGGAAGTAGACAGGTCTCCAAACCGACCCGTAGCCAGCGCCGCCTCGACCGCACCCTCGATCTCGCGGGCTATAGCGATCTCCCCTAGTTCCTCCATTAGCATTGCACCTGCCAGGATGGCAGCAATGGGGCAGATAACGCCCTTGCCCGCATGCTTGGGGGCAGAGCCGTGGATGGGTTCGAACATGCTCACACCCTCGGGGTTGATGTTACCCCCGGCGGCCACCCCCAGGCCGCCCTGAATCATGGCGCCTAGATCGGTGATGATGTCGCCGAACATGTTGGTGGTTACAATGACGTCAAACCACTCGGGGTTCTTGACCATCCACATACAGCAGGCGTCCACGAAAGCATAGTCCTTCTTGATGTCTGGGTACTCCTCGCCAACCTCGCTGAAAGTCCGCCGCCACAGGTCGTGACCGTGGGTAAGCACATTAGCCTTGTCGACGAGGGTTAGCTTATGATCCTTGGCTCGCCGGCGCGCCAGCTCATAGG
>JAKORR010000282.1 GCA_029777735.1 Armatimonadota bacterium
CCTCAAGAGCTGCCAGACACGCCGAAAACCCTCCAGTGGCTTGCTGACATGAGGCCCCTTTTTTCGCTGGCTGCCGGACGCCTTGTAGCCCTCCTCGCCCAGAGGCGCGTTGGCAAGCTGGAGCTGTGCGTCGCCGAACTGGAGAGATACCCGCATGGTGGGTCTCTCCGTTGCCCCCATGGTCGCACGGGCCTGCCTTGGAGCATCGGAACCGATGCTGCTCCACCAAGATGACATCGATGCCCGGATCAAGCTGTTTGACTATCTGAGGTCGCTGGGGCAGGCCTGCGGTTCAGAGGGTGGCGCTGACTGGGCGGCTCCTGCCCTGCACTACCAGGAGGGTAGCCTGACTCTCACCCGGATCGGCGGGATACCGGGCATTTATGTTGGAACGGCGCCATTGCGTACCTGAGACCTACCTACGCCACAGTTCAGCATGGCCGTCTGCGTGCCACTCCTCAAGGTGGTGAAGTTGGTGTATCATGAGAGCATGCTGATGACCTGGCGGTGGAATCACGCCCCCGACCGCCGGCGACGGGCGGAGCACTGGGACGACCAGGATCTGCTGCATTTGCTCTATGGCGGGATGCCGAACTCTTCATGGTGGACGAGGAGAACCTGGCGGCAAAGGGCGACCGAAGGCTGCAGAACTATCATCCGCGACTTCATCGAGACGGTGGCAGGGCACGAGATGGTTAAGCATTGCTTTTTGACAGAAGACCGCCTGGCGCAGGAGACACGCTTTGCCAATGGACGCAGCGTTATCGTCAACTTCTCGGCGGAACGAGCCTTCGACTCGCCGCACGGTACAGTGAAGCCGAAGAGCTTCCTGACTTGCGGGCCGTGAAGCACCGCAGGCCCTGCGGCGACTCTCTTAAGGGGTTGACACAAAGTGCCCAAACGCGAGTTCGTGGCCAACACTGGGCTGGCAGTGGACGCACCCCCTGGATAAGGGTGCTCTTCGCGGTTTAGGTTGACGATACAGAAGAGAAAAACCAATGGACCAAAATCGACCCAACTTGTTGTTCGTGTTCGCAGACCAGATGCGCGGGCAGGACATGGGATGTGCGGGCAACTCGGACGTGCAGACGCCAACGCTGGACCGACTGGCACGTGAGGGAACGATGTTCAGCCGGGCTTTTGCCAACTGCCCCGTGTGCACGCCGAGTCGGGCCATGATGCTCACCGGGCTCTACCCTATCTCCTGCCGAACCGTGGCCAACGACCTACCGCTGCCGCCGGAGTACACGGGAATAGGCACTCTGTGTCGCGACGCCGGGTACCGTACGGGCTACGTGGGTAAGTGGCACCTCGACGGCGTACCTAGAAACAAATTCACTCCGCCAGGGCCGCGACGCCACGGGTTCGACTATTGGGCCGCCTGGAACTGCGCGCACGACTACTTCCATGGCCGCTACTTCCGCGACACCGACGAGCCAATCGAGATCAACGGCTATGAGCCAATAGGCCAGACGGACTTGGCCATCGAGTTTATGGAAGCAAACCGCGAGCAACCCTTCTGCTTGTTCCTATCCTGGGGACCACCACACAACCCCTACTCGCAGGTGCCTGAGGAGTATCAGCGGCGATACTCGCCAGAACGAATCAGCCTGAGACCCAACTTCCAGCCGCTGGGAGACGAGCACCCGATGCTGGGTGGGGGACCGGAAGCCGACCCGCGCCGTGCCCTGGCTGGCTACTACGCGCACATCACAGCCCTGGACGAGCAGGTGGGACGCCTCCTAGATGCTCTGCACGAGCTAGGTCTGGACGCGAACACGATTGTGGTCTTCACGTCGGACCACGGGGACATGCTGTGGTCGCAGGGTATGTTGCGAAAGCAACAACCCTGGGAGGAGTCGATCAGCATTCCCTTCCTCGTGCGCTGGCCTGCGCATATTCCCTCGGGGCGCGGTTGTGACGTGCTGCTCAGCGTTGCGGACATGACGCCATCGCTGCTGGGGTTGATGGGTCTTGGTCCGACGCCGAGCATGGAGGGCGCCGACCTGTCCACAGTGATGCTCGGCCACAATGCGCCCAGGCCGAGGTCAGTTTTCCTGATGGACATTGTGACCATGGACGAAGCCCACATCCAGGGTCTGCGCGAGTGGCGTGGTGTGCGCACGGAGCAGCACACTTACGCCCGCTTCGCTGACGGGGAGCCATGGATGCTCTACGACAACGAGGCCGATCCCTATCAGCTGGATAACTTGGTGCGGGCCCCACATGCCCGCGACCTAGTCAAGCAACTCGAGGGTGAGCTTCAATCGTGGCTCAAGGAGACCGGCGACGAGTGCCTGCCCTGGGCCGAGCATATCAAGCGCCTCGGGCTTGTCGAACTGTGGAACGCCCGAGAACAAGAGCTTCACCCGCGCGACCCACGCCTCCTTTGACAAGAGGACCAACCCCCAGTCTGCCGCTCTGAGGGCAGCAGGGACGAAGGCCAAGGTCGGAAGGGCTGTGCTCAACTGGAGGCTTCACCTTGCCAAGCCTTTCCCCGACGAGATGCGGGGGCGTCTCGAGCCGCTACTACCTGAACCGAAGCCTAAGCAGAAGCCCGGACGTCCGCGCCTGGACGATCGGAAGGCGATAACGGCGATATGTGTTGCGCACCGGCTGTCAAGAGAAGGCCCTGCACCGCTCTCTGGGCGCTGCCAGCACCTTGGCGGAGGGTCTCGTTGATGAGAATGACGTCGCCCGCCCAGCTGACCGGCGATGAACTTCGCTTCGCGTCTCACCCTGAGAGACAGGCTTCGATGACCACTCGCGCATCCTCGTGGTCTATCCGCCCGTCATACAACCGTACCTGCCCCACCGCCGTCGTCTCCAGCGGAAATACATCGTAGAGTTGCTCGTAGGCACCCGTCGCAAGGTGCTGCCGGTAGAACGCAAGGAACGCCGCCAGGTCCGCTGCATCTACCTTCCCATCCCCGTTCAAATCGCACGCCACCAACCTGCGCACTTCATTGACCACCTCATTGGTATCCAGCGGGTCTTCCTGATCAAACCATATCCTCGCCTGCCCCTTCACCTGTGTCCCATCTGCCACCTCTCCCCTTACCCGCGCCGTGTAATGCAACCACCGTGCTTCCTTCGGCTTGAGGTCGGCATTGTGAAACTCCCACGTCAGCGTCCGCGTCGCAGGATCATAAACCGGATGCGGCGACAGCGTCTCCAGACTGCCTTCGTCAAGGGTGGGATCAAGCCGCGTCTGCACCTTCACATACTCCGCCGCTATGTTGCCGATGTTCTCGTACTCTATCGTGTAGGCCAGGCGCGTGGTCGGCACCACGCTACCTTCCGGCGACACGTATATGTGATTGGGGTCTATCGCCCCTACCACCAGCGTCTCCACCCTCGCCTGGCGGTCTTGGTAGCGCACGGGCAGCTGAACCGAAGGCGGCATCGGCGGCAAGTTCACCATCTGCTCGACTATCGCACCCACAGGCACATCCGGTCGCAGACGTGTCAAAATCCGCACCGCAAGCTCTTTCCCAATCTCCTCGGCAACTTTGTCCAGGTACCAGCGTATCATGTGCTCCCCCGGCACGTACTCGCCTATCCCTTCAGGCTCCATCCGTACGAACTCCACCTCGGGCGGCAGGCGGTCCTCCATCAACACCATGCTCTCAGCCACATCCTGCCCGGCGGCCAACGCCAACTCGCTCAAATCCGTAGCCAGGTTCCACAATAGTATGTGGTAAATAATCCCTTCACCCCGCCGCACCTGATCCGGCCCGAATTTCTGCACCGCCAACACAATCGCCTTCTCTTGCAGTACCACCTCGATTCCCTCATCCTCTTCCAAGACCACCTCCCCGGCCCGCGCCTTCTTGTGGAGCTTCAAGCTCACGCTAGGCTGGGGCAGCATCTCGACGGGCGGCACAACCGTGAACTCAGCCCCGACGCTGCCTCCAACGGGCAAAATGGGGGCATTGATCACTCCGTAGTAGACGCTCCCCTGTGCCGGTCGGGCACCTCGCAGCTGCGCCAAGCCCGTTGGCTCCACGTTCTCAACCGAAAACCCCTCTGGCACCTCCAATCCTACTTCAACATTGGTCAACTCTACTCCGCCCGTATTGTAACAGGACACCCGGCATCGGAGCTCCATTCCCAGGTAGACATCGCCCGGGATGGTATGGGTGACTACCCAGCCTGGCTCTGCTGTCGTGCCGCCGCCGCGGTCGTGGACGAAGATGTCCTCCACGCCGTTCGTGTCCCCAGGCACCAGGTTGGAGGCCAAGCTTTCGAACGCCACGTACCTCCCGTCCGC
>JAKORR010000283.1 GCA_029777735.1 Armatimonadota bacterium
CGATCTCCACCGGTATCTCACGCTCGAGCTTGCTCATGTACTCGGACCACGCGCGCGACCTCCGGCTCTGAAGCTCCTGCGACCGGTACTGCTCCTTGTCCTTCTCAAAGTC
Source organism: Armatimonadota bacterium (assembly GCA_029777735.1). Classification (GTDB taxonomy): domain Bacteria; phylum Armatimonadota; class Zipacnadia; order Zipacnadales; family FEN-943; genus JAKORR01. The sequence goes on from JAKORR010000283.1 coordinate 113, forward strand.
CGCCGGAATCTGCTGGCGTCTGCCCTCAACCTTGATGATGTGGTAGCCGAAGTCTGTCTTGACTATGCCCGATACCTCTCCCTGCTTGAGGCTGAAGGCTGCCGCCTCGAACTCCGGCACCATCTGCCCTCGCTTAACCCAGCCCAGGTCGCCCCCCTGGGCGGCGCTGCCGGTGTCGTCCGAGTACTTTTTCGCTAGGGCGGCGAAGTCGCTCCCTTTCTTGATCTGGGCAAGCAGCTCCTCAGCACGCTTGCGGGCCAAGGCGTCGCCGTCCAGGCCCTCCGCAGCCTTTCCGGACTTTTTCGCCGCTTCCTCGACCCTTTTCTTCTCCTGGTCCGGCCTTATGAGAAGGTGGCGCACCTTGATCTCCTCGAAGGACTTCTTCAGGTCCTCATCGCTGACGGTGACTTTGCCCTCCACGCTCTCGCGTAGCTTCTCCACCAGAAGCTGCCGCCTTATAGCCTCAGTGTCGCCAAAACGCTCCCTACGTATCTTCTCCTTGTACTGCTCGTAGCTCATCTGCTTCTTGCGAAGATACTTCACCAGGTCCCTGCGCTCAGGGAACATGCTCTGGATGGCCTGGTCCACCAGTTCATCCTGCTTGGCCCTCACCTCCCGAGCGGATACCTTGATGCCCTCCCGACGCGCACCCTGCAACTGCAGACTCTCATCAATCAACTGTTGAGCAATCTGGAACTTGAGATAGGCCCGCTCGTTGGCCCCGGCGTGGTCGTAGCCAGACATCATCAGCGCTTGGTTGAAGGCGTCGCGGCTCACGGTCTGCTTGCCCACACGGGCGATAATGGCGCTGAGCTTGGCCGTGGAAGCCTCCTGCCCGCCACCGGCCCTGCCCGTCGGCCCAAAGGAGTAATAGGCGCCGATAACGAAAATAAGCACGATCAGCCAGAAGATGAACTGGACTGGACTGCCAATGTGAAAGGTCTTCCGGCCAACCCGGAAGCGGATTGAGCGCCGGAAGAACTTCCGCATGCGAACAATAGACATGCTGCCTATCTCTCCTCATCTTGGGACCGCAGGCGGGAACCTAAAAGGGATCGCGCCCTAAAGTGATTGGCCCCCGCGATGCCGTTCGTCCGTAAGCTCGCGACCCTAGCGAGCAGGTGGGTGCCCTCCTACAAGCTTACGGTGCCGCACGGAACGGCGCCTGCTACTTGCAGAGATCAGGCTCCCTCTAGGC
>JAKORR010000284.1 GCA_029777735.1 Armatimonadota bacterium
AAGATCATGTTGATAGACTTCGAGCGCCAGGAAGAAGCCTTTTACGCAGCCGCGGCACTCAACTCAGCTTCAGCACGCCTGCTCTGTCGGGGCTACGCGATAGGCGTGCAGATGGACCCGCATATAGCGGAGAACATCGCAGTGCCCGCCTTCGACGGAAGTGACCTGCACGTTCGCCTTGCTGAGCTTTCCCGGGCCGCGCACGAAGCCGCCGCAGCAGGTGACAATGAACGTGTGGCGGAGATCGAGGCCGAGATAGACGAGTTGGCAGCAGAATTGTGGGGGTTGACACAAAAAGAGCTGCAGGATATCCGCGACGCCCTAAAAATCATATCGTGAAACGGGAGTTAGAAGAGTGCCAAACCCTCTGCAAGCCATAACCGAGACTCTGGCACAGGCAGCACGGGAGGCGGACGTGCTGCCAGCCAGTGGGCAAGCCACTATAGACGAGGCCCACGCGGACATCGAGGAGCACGAAGACGCCCTCCTATCCGCCAGGGAGCACGTCTATGACACCCTCTGGGAGGCAGCCGAGCGTGGTGGCACGCTGCCTCTTTACGCCCCCTGCCCGGCGCTGAGCCGCGAGGAGGATCACCTGTATCGCTACTTCATGGACGGCTCGTTCCGCTCCTACTTCCTGGGCACTCTCTTGGCACAACAGTGGGAGTCACCGTTGACCTTTGGGCAGATCGGAGCCTGTGTCCTGCGCCGACGGGACGACGGAAGTGTTGAGCGCGAACTGCTGCAGGCGCGGCAGATCCTGGCGGTCGCCAAGCACTCAGATGTGCTCTGGGAAGCCCTGGAAGCCCGCACCGCAGGCACGGAGATCGTCCTGGCCGACATCTTGGAAGGGGATCAGCTCACGCCCTCGGGCGCCGTCGTTGATCTGCGCGAAAAGGCAACGGGGAAGGTGCGCTGGCAGATGCACCTGCTGGAGGCGCAGGTCATTCAGGAGTGTCTGCCCCGGCTCGATGGGGATCGCTGGCTGGTGGCGGACGGTTCGCTACGTTTCACGCCTCTGCAGGAGATGTTGTCGGCAGGCGGCGAGGTTGCTCCGGTGCTCGGGATCGCTAAGAACTTCCGTCGCGATGTGCGGTTCCGCTACGGTCGCGGTCCCCGCGCCCAGGACCTGACGCTCTACCGCCTGTTGGCGGGTCTGCCCTTTGCGCACCGCACGGCGGCCTTCGGGGCGCTCAAGGGCAAAGTCGTCTTCTGGTACGTGCGCCTGCGGGAGCAGGGACAGATGGAGTACCCCCTGATGGGCGTGATCAAGGCGGAGCTGATCAACCCTACGGGTGAGGCGCTGCCTTCAGCATTGATTGACCGCCTGTCGCGCGCATTGGTGGCGGAGCGTAGCGTCACGCCCCACGGACGCGACCGCCGTTGGCACGCACACCTGTATCCGATCTTCCTGGCGGAGACCGCCGTCAAAGGCTCCTTCTACTCAGCCGAGGTCGTGCGGTCAGCCCTCTTGTGGAGGTAGCTACTATGGCAGAGCAGCCCGAAAACGCGGAGGTCCCGCAGCAGCCGGTCATCGGTCTGGCATCGGCAACCATGAACAGTCCGAACACGGCGGACAGCTTCTCCTTCTGGCTGACGCCCGAGACCATCGTGAACCCGTTCGACATCGTGGAGGCCGAGCAGGTGGGTGGGGACGGGCCGACGCGTACCTTTGGCCTGGTGACGGCACTGGAGCATACCACGGACGCCCCCACGCACCTGTCCAACTTCATCTCCAACGACTTTGGGTCCGTAGAGGCGAACCCGAATACGGTGCGGCAGGGGACGACGGTAGCCAAGGCGGCGGTGTTGTCCAACGACGCGGACGTGTACATGCCGGTACCCTGCGATCTACCGGTGCGCTTCGCCGACCAGCCGGGGATACATAGAGCGCTCGGGATCACTGATATGCCCGAGGAGTATCGCCTGCCGGCAGGCCTCATAGAGATGTCCAACGGTACCCGCGCGGTAGTCTACCTCGACCGCCGGTATGTCTTGGGGCCGGAGGGCGCGCACGTCAACATTTCTGGCATCTCCGGTTTGGCCACGAAGACGTCCTACGCCATGTTCCTGCTCACTTCGATCCTACAGAGTGCCGACGCCTCCAAGATTGGCGTCATCATCCTTAACGTCAAACACGGCGACCTGCTCACCATTGACCAGGAACCGCGCAGAGGCCTGGAGCCGGAGCAGCACGAGATGTGGGAGGCGATGGGGCTGTCCCCTCGACCCTTTGAGAATGTGCGCTACCTCCTGCCTCACGGGAAGGACACGCACCACACAGGGCAACCGAACAGTTTCCGCATCCCGGAGCGGGACTGGTTCACCTACGCCTATTCCCTGCAGGACACCTACGACAAGCTGGACCTGCTCATGTCGCAGATACCGGACCCATGGGATACCCTGGGCGCCCTCCTCGGCGAGATCAGCAACGGCCTTGCCGACCGCAATACGGGCCAATGGAAACCCTCTGGCCAATGGCAGGACGTTCGCGACTGGGACAGCCTGCTCAACGGACCGCCGATCTTCGATCCGCAGGCACGTCAGGCCCAGCAGGTCGGGGAAGTGCGGGCTCAGTCTGTTGGACGCTTTCGGCGCATCTTGCGACGCATCGTGGAGACCCGGCAGTCCGGCGTGTTCGTGCAGGAGCGAGGCAGACGCGTTGCTCGGCTGTCAGAGCAGGTCGCACAGATTAGAGGCGGCCAGACTATCGTGGTGGACATCGCCAAGCTCACCGATGACGAGCAGACCTTGGTGTTCGGCGACATCCTACGCACCGTCTACGCCCTCTACGCGGAGGCGGGGATAGACGAGGAGGAGCTTCCCGAGAAGGTCATCATCTTCGTGGACGAGCTGAACAAGTATGCGCCCGCCCGCGAGCGCGAGTCACCCATCATCGAACAAGTCCTGGACATCGCGGAGCGGGGACGTTCCCTTGGAGTGATCCTGATCGGCGCCCAGCAGTTCATGAGCGCCGTGCACGACCGCGTTCACGGCAATGCGGCCACCACCGTTGTGGGGCGCAGCGGCGCTGCGGAGCTATCCGCCGCCGCGTACCGCTTCCTCGATCAGAGCATCAAGGGAAACCTCACACGGCTCAGCAAGGGCGAACTACTCCTGAGCCACGCCATCTTCCGACAGCCGGTGAAGATCATCTTCCCGAAGCCTGCATACCTACAGGAAGGTGCATAGCAAGACCGGCGCTTCGCGTCCCCCAGCCTGCGGTTTCTCACCTCTCTCCATTATAGCCAGCACCCTGCGGCCTCAAGGTCGCCGCAGGTCTATCAGGCGTTCCATACCGCCTCGTTCCACCTTGACCCCGCAGGGCACCCGCTGGCTGCCTCACCGGCAAGTGAGAAACACCTTTTTCGCAGGCACCCCAACTCACCTTCGGCGCAAAGACCCTGCCTGCGAAGCCCTGTGCCCTTTCTGGCAGCCCTCGCCAGAGCCGCCAGAAAGCAAGTCCCTCAAGCCCCAGCGCGGCTTGAGGAGGACACAGCGCTTCTCGCTTTGCGCCGGTTCCTCTCTTCGCGTCCCGCCCCAAGAGAGGAACTCTGCTGGCATGGTGTTGTAATGCTATACTTCTGTAGTGTCTCAACTTCTATTTCTCTTAGCCAGTTCGCCTCTTGCCGCAGCAGGACAAACACGAGAAAAGGGCCTGTGAGACGGCATACAGCGCACTCTTTGAGACATCGAGGAACGTTGT
>JAKORR010000285.1 GCA_029777735.1 Armatimonadota bacterium
CCCCTCGCGGTCCTTCTTGGTCTCGACGACCGTCACTTTCACCCGCTCGGAGATGGGCTTGTCATCGTAGTCCTTCGTCTGCACACGCAGGACCACACGGTCCCCGATGAGGTACTGGTAGGTCTCGGGCACGACGAAAAGCCGGAACTTGGCCGCTGTGACGAGCGTGGAGCCGTCGCCGCTCTGCGGACGCAGGGCCAGCTCGCTGATGGTCGCGCTCACCCGCAGCCAGCGATCCACGGGCACTTTGCGCGTAGGTACCTCGAGGACAAACCTGCCCTGATCGTCTAGCACAGCCTCGCCGTCAAAACTCGCCTCGACCTCCGTCGATCCTGAGAGGCCCAGCCCGGCTGCCGAACGCACGCGCTCGGGCACCCTCGCACCTGCAGCCGAGAAGTCGACCCGGTAGGCGACCTTGCCGCCCGAGACCGGACTGCCGAAGTAATAGTCGGCCGATATCGTGACCGGCACGGTCTCGCCGCCCAGATAGTGCGCCTGCGGAATCTGAACCTTCACGTCAAACTCGGGCTTGCGGTAGGCCTCGACCTCGAAGCTTGCCGCAGCTGTTGTTTTGTTCTCTTCCTCGCCAACCGTGACCCAAAGTCTGTAGCTGCCCAGCGGCGGCTCCGGTGCCAGCTCAAACTCATCCACGAAGGTCCCATGCTTGTTCAGCTCCAAGTCCTTCTCGTAGACTGGGCTACCAGGCGGGGCATCTAGGCGGACATGGGCCGTCTCGAGGCCCTCTGGGAAGCTATAGCGCCGTCGCTCTACTGCGCGCACCGTCCCCCGGAATCGCACCACATGGCCCGGCCGGTAGATGGGCCGGTCCGTGAACAGATATATCTGATAGGGCTGCTCGCGTCCAGGCCCGTTGGACACCGCGAAGGCTGGGTCGCCTCCGTGGGTTGCGAGCAGACAGGGGACATCCAGCGGCGGGGCCGGGAAGCGCACCAGGCCGTCCCTGGCAGTCTTCTCCACCGCGATGCGCTCCTTTAGGTCGCACAGGGCCACCGAGGCACCCTCGACGGGCTTGCCTGTCTCTACCTCGACCAGCCAGGCCAAAACCTTGTCGGGCGAACGCTTGACCAACATTGCCCAGCGCGTGATGGCCAGCCATGTGCGCGTTTCTACGCCCTTCGCCGACGCCTGGATCACGTAGACACCCGGGGTCTTGAGGGGCGCTTTGCTCTCCACATCCCTCCACTCGTCGGGATAGGTCTTGTCGAGCGATACTTTCCAGCGCTTAACCAGCCGCAGTTTGGACAGGTCGAGCGCGTTCAGACGCGCTTGCACGCTCTGAGCATGCTTGGGGTCGCTCACTGTCAGGGCGGCGGCGTTGGGCACAAGCTGTTGGAGGTCCACCTCGTAAGCCGAGACCTGCGCCCGTACAAGATTGTACAAAGATACAGCTACCATGGGCTCCTGCGTGGTCGTGAACACACCTTGGTAGGCACCCACCCGCAGGTTAGGCTTGGTGGCCTTCTCTTCTGGGTTCTGCTGGGGCTGGCAGAGGGCACGCTCGGGAAGCCCCGCCAGCATAACCATAGCAACAGTCACAGCCAGCAAAGGGACTATAGCTATCCTCAAACCGTGTGGGTTGCGCATTCCGTCGTACCTCCACAGGGAGACTTCCGCACAAGGGGATGCTCGCCTGCAACGACGATTCTGCTACTCCAGCCCCCGTTACAGTAGGTAGACTGATTGTCTCACAACTAGGTTCCCCTGGAACTGCAGCTCGACCGCCGATGGAAACCACAGCCAAGCCACTGTTCTGCAAGCCGAGACAAATCCCGCGCAACAGGCTATCATTCTCTTGGGCCAACCGAGAAGCACTTTTCGTCACTCAACCAGTCGGAGGAACCGGGATGGAGATTTGCGAACTTACCGCACATGAACTGGCTGGCCGATTGCAGGCCCGCGAGGTGTCGGCCGAAGAGGCCACCCAGGCCTGCCTCGACCGCATCGCAGAAACCGACGCCGAGCTCGGCGCCTACCTGACTGTCACGGCAGATCTAGCACTGGAGCAGGCGCGGGCTGTTGACAGTCGTAGACGTGCTGGCGAGGCGCTGCCCGCTGTAGCAGGCGTGCCCGTGGCCATCAAGGACGTCCTGTGCACGCGCGGTGTAAGGACCACCTGTGCATCGCGGATTCTTGAAAACTTCGTGCCTCCTTACGACGCGGCGGCTGTGGAGCGGTGCAACGAAGCGGGCCTGCCTATGATAGGCAAGACCAACATGGACGAGTTTGCCATGGGCAGCTCGACCGAGAACTCGGCCTTCAAGGTGACGCGCAACCCGCGTGCTATAGACCGCGTGCCGGGCGGCAGCTCGGGCGGTTCGGCGGCGGCCGTCGCCGGTAACGAAGCCTTCTGGGCGCTAGGCTCCGACACAGGAGGCTCCATCCGCCAGCCTGCCTCACTCTGCGGCCTGGTCGGCATCAAACCCACCTATGGGCGCGTGTCTCGTTACGGGCTGATCGCCTACGCCTCCTCGCTCGACCAGGTCGGGCCGCTGACCAAGGACGTGCGCGACGCGGCTTTGCTCCTGGGTGTCATCGCGGGCCACGACGGCCGCGACAGTACCTCGGCGGATTTGCCGGTGCCCGACTACGTGGCGGAGTTGGAGAAGGGCGTCCAGGGCCTCAAGGCTGGCGTACCAGCCCAACTCCTGGGTCAGGGCATTGACCCAGCTGTGCGCGACTGCGTCCTGGCAGCCGTCGACAGGCTCGTGGCTCTGGGGCTGGAGGTCGAAGAGACCCAAATGCCTCACATCGACTACAGCCTACCGGTATACTACATCCTCGCCCCAGCCGAGGCGGCGTCGAACCTGGCGCGCTATGACGGAGTACGGTATGGGCACCGCACTGCCAAGCCGGTAAGCGACATTTATGACATGTTCGCCAAGACTCGATCCGAGGGTTTCGGACCCGAGGTGCGGCTGCGTATTATGCTCGGCACCTACGCGCTCAGCGCAGGCTACTACGACGCCTATTACCTCAAGGCGCTGCGTGTGCGGACACTTATCAAGCGCAACTTCGACGAGGCCTGGCAGAAGTACGATGTGCTTCTCTCGCCAACCTCACCCACCGTGGCCTTCAAGGTTGGCGAGAAGGCGGATGACCCGCTGCAGATGAAGCTGGCGGACATCTGCACGATACCAATCAATCTGGCGGGGATACCTGCGGCTTCGGTGCCCTGTGGAGAAGTGGACGGCTTGCCAGTGGGGTTGCAGATCATGGGCCGGCCCTTCCAAGAGGACGTGATCCTCCGCGTGGCCTACGCCTGCGAGCAGACGATGAGCGGCTAGCCAGGGCACAGATGGGTCCTGCGGGTGGGGACAGCCGCCAAGCCCTACCTCCTGCGCCGGGCCGCGGCCTCCTGGGACGCCCGTAGAAGCGTCGGGACCTAAGTAGTGGGAGGGATTGAGCATGCCTACCGGACATGAGGTAGAACAGGCCCGGGAAGCGGTACGGCAGGGGCGCTGGCAGGATGCGATCACTTCCCTCGAGGCGTGGATCGAGACCTACGACGATGACCGATTGGCCCACGAGTTACTAGCCCTGTGCCACGCCAAGCTTGGCGACTGGCGACAAGCCCTCGCGCCGGCTCAGCGGGCGGCCGAGCTCGGCCCGGATCGGGCATCGGCCTGGTGCAATCTCGGGACGATTCTGCGCAACCTTGGCAGGTCCGGGGAGGCCGAGAAGGCCCTGCGGCAGGCGCTGGTGATAGATCCCTCCTTCGCTCGGGCTGAGGCTGAGCTGCGACAGGTGAGGCAGGAATGGGACGGGCAGTTCTGTGGCGTGTGCGAGAAAGTCGTCAACCCCGTGGATGCTAAGGAGTGTCCCGGTTGCGGTGGTCTACTTCACGCAGCTTGTCTGGAACGTGGTGGCTATTGCCTCCGGTGTACCTATGGCTCGGGGGCTGCTCCACCTGCTGTGGCTGTGGCCTCGCCCAAGTCGTCGAAGCAGTCCAGCCCGCGCGTGTGGCTGGTGCCCGTTCTTGTGATCGCTACGGCGGTCATCGGAGGGTCTCTGGGCCTGTCGGTGCTCTGTCGCTCCTTCAGCACGCCGGGTAAGTTTGGTTGGCGCAAGATGCAGGAAGGCGTGGCCAAGCACGCCAAGAGCGATTATGCAGCGGCGATCAGCCTGTATCGGGAGGCCACATCACAGGCGCCGGGGCTTGCTGCCGCATATTTGGCCTGGGCCTGGGCAGAGCTCCGCGTTAACCCTTTCGACAAAGCGGCAGCGTCTTTGACTTACAGCGGGACCGCACAGGGGGACCTGGCGGCTGTGTTCGAGGAGCTGGCCCAACAGGCCAAGTGGAGCCAAACCGACCGACTCGACAGAGTGGACCAAGCCGCTGAGGCAGCCCTTGCAGCCCTGCAACAAAAGGGACCTGGCTATAAGGAGCAGGTGGCGGCCGGGCTAGGACCTGAACAGACCGCGGCACTGGCCTACGCTATTCTGGCAGCCTCGTCGGCCGTAAGGGCAGCCGGAGCAATCTACGCCTTCGCCGATCAGCTTGATCAAGCAATCAACGCTCCCGGGATTCTGAGCCAGAACCTCAGCGCTCTGCGACAGTCGACGGTGCTGCGGGACGCCATCGGCTGGTGCGAGCGAGCGAGGCAGATGGCGGCGCAGGCCGACGCGGTTGCTCCGGATCTGCGTCTGGGAGAGGACATGATCGTAGCGGCGCGCGAGCTCAGTCGGTTTGCCCTTAGCCTTAGCTGCCTCGTGGCGGGTATCGAAGACCAGGCCCGTGCGGTCGAGGACCTGGCCAAGATGCTGGGAGAGATGGACAACGTCTTCGGCTGGTGACAAATCTCGGAGGCCTGCTGGATGGTATTCCAGTACCTCGAGCAAAGGGGCAATTGCGCGCAAGCATCACCTTACCTGCCGCTGAGCCGGGCCCGTCGCAGGTATGCCTGTTCCGTCCCCGAACACTACCCCCACAGACCGTTCCGATAGAGGTGATCCCCATGAGCCTTGTCGAGATGGCTCTCATGTTCATGGCCGCTGTGGGCGCGTCCCTGATCGTCAACGGCGACTTCGAGAAGGGCCTCGACAACTGGAGTACCAACCACTCGTGGTATGAGCAGCCCAAGGGGGCCGGGCTCAGCGAGGTCGTAATCGCTGACGGAGAGGGACACGACGGCGGCAAGACCCTCAAGCTCGTAAGCAAGGGCAACCGCGGCATCGTCATGCAGGTCTTTGCCGCCTACCCCGGCCGATACAAGGTCTCTGGATGGATACGCTGCCAGGGTCTAGGCGACGCCCGAGCCGGCGTTCTGCTTGAATGGATGGCGCGCGACAACAAGTGGCTACGGGGCGACTGGGCCGTCGAGGTAACCGGCGACCAGGAGTGGAAGCGCTTCGAGACGGTCCTCGAGGCCCACCCCGACACGCGGTCCGTCCACTTCGACCTCATTGTGACCTCGCCCAACAACGGCACAGTGTGGTTCGACGACATCGCCTGCGAGAGGTTGCCCGGCGATCTGCCCACGCCCCAGCCCCCCAGGGTGACTGCCGAGACGCCTCAGGGCGCCGAGGGTTGCCTACAGATCGCCTGGGATCCAGCGTCCCTCACGCCGGGCACCGTGAGGCTTCTCATCTACTGCGAGCCGAAGCCCTTTGACGCAAACGATCAGCTTGTCCCAAAGGCCGTCGCCGACGCGGACGAGGGCAAGGTCTCCGTCTGGTCACTAGAGAACGGGCGGACGTACCACGTGGCGGTTATGGCCGTCAACGCGGATATGCAAGCCTCGGGCCTTGGCGAGCGGGTGACCGCACAGCCCCAGGATCGCCAGCCGCCGAGGCCCGGCTGGCTGGCCGCCGAGGCACTGACAGGCGGACGAGTGCAACTGTCCTGGTCACCGCACATTCTCGACAGGGACGTAAAGACGATACACTTCTGCGTCCGAGCCGCCGAGGGCCAGGAACCGCACCTTCTCAAAAGCGTCGACGTAGCGACTCTGTACGACAGGCCCCGTCCCTTCTACTGCGTCGCGCCGCGGATCAGTGAGGAGGTGGTCTTGCCGGCCGGAATCGACCTAGCGAGTGGCGGCGTCACGATGGGTGTGTTTGCCGAGGACCGACCAGGGAATCGTAGCGAGACGCAGTGGGTCGATGCTACACCCCTAGGCGCCTACCCTGACGCCGAGGCGCCCTGTGTGCTGACCACAGCGACGCCGACGACCCAAGTCCGCCGCGATTCTGCCCCACCAGAGTCTGGCGATCTGGAGACTTCCTTCGAGCTTTGCACCCTGCGCGGCGAGCCGGAAGGATTCCAGGTGCTCGTCTGGCCCACGCAAACGCTACATCGCGTCCGTGTGCGCTTCGAGCCACTGGTGAGCGAGGACGGCAAGTCACGGATAGCGCCGGAGTGGCTGGCCTATCACTTCGTCGATTACTGCCACATCGAGAAGAACTCGCGGGCGACGCCCAAGGAGGAGCTGTTGTGGGAAGGGCCATCCGACTATCCGGATGAGCTAGCAGATGATCCGGTGCGCGATCTGCCGGCGGGCCAGTGCCAGCCGGTGTTCATCCGCATCACGGCACCGCCTAATGCCACTGCGGGAACCTACCACGGCAAGGCCTATCTGGAAGCGGCCGAGGGCAGAAGGGCCTTCGACATCAACCTGCGCGTCTCGTCCATCCGGTTCCCTGACAAGGTCACCCTTAAGTTCGTCTATTGGTTCTCGTGGGATGCACCCTGCAAGCAGTTCGGTGTCGAGCAGTACTCCGAGGACGGTTGGCGAGTTTTGTACCGCATGGGCGAGCTGATGACGGCGTACCACCAGAACGTCGTGGTGGTGCCGTGGAGCCTCGTGCAGACCTGGCAGAGGCCCGACGGCACGCTTGTGCACGACTTCAGCCGCTTCGACCGGTTCATCAGGACCTTCCAGCAAGCCGGGGTAGATACGGGCTTCTGCATCTCGCACATGGGCTCGCGGACGACCGGCGAGTGGGATTGCCCGACGATGAGCGCCCACAACCACCGGGTGCGCCTAGCGGCAACGGGCGAGGAGCGCTGGATCAGTGTGCTGGAGCTACTGCCAGCCCTTCAGCAGCGAGCGGAGGAACTGGGGATCCTGGAGCGGACCATGGTACATGTGGCGGACGAACCGACGAAGGTCAATGTGGAGAGCTACCGGGAACTGTCAGCGAAGGTGAAGCAGGCGGCTCCGCAGCTCCGACGCATCGACGCTATCCATGTGCCCGATCTGCGTGGATCGCTGGAGGTCTGGGTGCCGCAGCTCAACTACTTCGAGCAGTGGCTTGATCAGTACAAAGCCGCGCAGGCGGAAGGCTACGAGATATGGTTCTACGTGGCCTGGGTGCCCCAGGGCAAGTATCCAAACCGCATGATCGACAGTGCTGCCATCAAGTCGCGGGTGCTGCACTGGCTGAACTTTATCCACAACACGTCGGGGTATCTCCACTGGGCTCTCAATCATTGGAGTATCCCCCTGTCGAGCTTGGAGTCGCCGGGAGACCAGTACATCTGCTGGCCGAGCACACGGTTCATCGCCGACAGCTCGCTAAGATACGAGGCCGAAAGGGACGGGCTCGAGGACTGTGAGCTGATGTTCATGCTGCGGCGCGAGCTCGAGAGGCGCGGCGTAAGCCCCGGGGACGCGCACAGGCGAGTGGCACACATCGCCGAGGAAGCTGTTAGGGGGTTCCAGGACTATACGCGGTCTTGGGAGGACATGAACGCCGTGCGCCAGCGTCTACTAGCCGAGTTAGAGAAGCTGACTGGCTAGTGGGCAAAGCACGCGCAAAGCGCGACACTGCGCCTAAACATCTAAGGACGTTGAGTGTCGGATACGTTATATTAGAGGAAATCATGGCAGATAGCGAATAGACAGGTCCATCTGGCACTCCCAGGAGCTCCAGCCGGCCTTTGGAAGGCATCAAGGTCGTCACCTTCATGGGCCAATTCTTCGACTTCGGTGGGCAAGGTCCTTGTCTGCTCGGACTTAGAGGGACCCCTGAGCCAAGTGAAGCCAGGCAAGACGGCCTTGGTTGTCCCTGTGGACAACTGGGAGCGCTTCGCCGAGGCAGTCGTGACACTGGCCGTTGACAATAACCTGCGCCGAAGTCTAGGAGCCGCCGCCCGCCAGTTGGCACTGCAGGAATTCTCGCTGGACACCTACTGCCAGCGACTTGTGGCGATGTACCGGAAGGTTCTTGGAGAGATCTATCGGACTGGAGGAGCAAACATTGCGCGCCGCCTCGGAGGCCCCCGGCCGTGCTGCGGCCCGAGTCGGTCAAAGTTGACGCGTCGGGAGTCACCTCATAAACTGAGGCTGCTTTGGCCCGGACACAAACGATGGGGTGTGATAATGGCGCACAAGCTGTTACGCTACCTCCGCATGTTGCACCGCTGCCGCGCGATGCCCTGGTTTACCTAGGATACGACGTTGCCCTTTGTGGTGCCGTCCTGGCTGTGCCGCAGCATGATCCGCGGGATCGAGGAGGCCTAGGTGGCTGCGGTTTCCACGCCAGGAGCAGTGAGTATCCGGTGCTGCTTGCAGCGCCGAAAGGCCGGTGGGGGAGCGCGACCTGCCTGGTCTTCACCGGTCCGGGAGGCCTTGAGACGCAGTCCCACTGAGGCCACATCCCGCCATGTGGAGGTGGCTCCGTTGCGGTAGCAAGAAGCACTTTCCTTGGGAGGCGAAAAACAGATGCTTCAGGCAGGTTTTGGTAAGGCGGATCTTACCCCCCCCCTCGGCACACACCTGGCGGGACACTTTAGCGAGCGCCCGGCGCAGGGGATCCACGACCCC
>JAKORR010000030.1 GCA_029777735.1 Armatimonadota bacterium
CAGAACGTTTTACAACGTGTTTATAATCCTCCTCAGTGTGTGATTTTCTGTAGCAGGCTATGGTGTAATTATCTGCAAGGGATACTGGGTATGCTAGGATTCCGTCTGGTCTAGTTCCGTCCACAAGGGAGGTTGCGAAGGGTTTTTGCTCGAACTGAATAGCATCAATGACAAGCCACTCGCCAACAGCCATATCGGGGATATCCATTCCAATCCTCACGTCGGCACTGACAGCGCCAGTAGGAGCAGTAGCTGTAAGAACTACACGGCTCCATTTGCCCGCGGTGTCGCCAAAGCTAGATACATTATCAGTGCGTATGGCAACGCCGCCTGCGTCCCGCCACACTATACCTGTAAAGTGGTAGACTCCGCTGATAGAACCCCACGACTTGTGAGAGTAGACGTAGAAGGATAGGGTGTAAGTGGCTCCAGCGGAAACAGGCACGTTTTGAGCAAAGCGCCAGGCCGTATCCCCAGCAACAGCGCCTGTGATCTTGTACGCATAAGAGCCGTGCCACACAGGATCACTGGTTTGAACAATCGTGAGCCGACCAGCGTAGTTGCTCACGCTCCAGCCCGTAGTGCCATTCTCAAAGCTCGGGTTTGTAAGTAGGTTCGTCGTCCCCTCCTCCACCGCCACGCCGCCGCCGAAGCGGCCCTCGCCGGGGCGCAGGGTGGCGACGTACCCTGGGAGTGGCTCCTGGACAGCCCCGTCACGCCTTGCCACTGCCAGGTCTCGATCAAAGGGGGCGTACCAGCCGTCGCCCCAGAGGTCTCCTGCCCCTCGAATGCCCAACCACGCCCGGATGCGCCGGTTCGGCTTCAGCAGGCCCCACAACGGCGACTGGCGGTTGGTGACGTCGAACTTGCCGCTCTCGTTGGCGAGGCGGAGGCTGATCTCGTTGGACGAGATGTTGCCCACGGGCAGGCTTCCCTGCGACGCCTCCCGCTCCTCAAGGAGACGGATCTCAATCACGTCGCCACTGTAGTACGTCTCCTGGATCGACGTGAAGAACTCCAAGATCTTCGCCTGGCGCTCCGGGTGCGACCACCGGGTGAGGGTGAGCACCTGCTTAGCCACGTCCAGCACGGGCGCGGGCAGAGTCATGCTCCACTCCACGACGGTGTTGCCGGTGACCACCTCGGACCGCAGGAGCGTGTCGTCTGGACCATAGAGGTCGATCCGGAAATCGACCGGGTACTCTCCTCGG
>JAKORR010000286.1 GCA_029777735.1 Armatimonadota bacterium
ATCTGCTAGACGGTACTCTGGACCCTCGTCTGTTTGGCACCTATGGCCGATTGCCCGTGCTGGCAATCAAGGTCGCTACGATCCTGTCAGCGCTGGAGTGGCCCAAGGATCATGGGGCTCCTCGAGTCGAGATGAGGCACCTTGGGCGGGCCCTAGACGTCCCCGAGTCGTGGCGGGCCGCAGCCCATCGTGTGTTGACGATGACAACTGATGCGCAAGAGGAGACCACGAGCGAGAAGGTGCTGAAATACGTGGCCAGGGCCGGCCAAGAGGGGGCCACTCTCCGGGAATTGTATCGCCCGCTCAACATGTCTGCTGGAGAGTGCGAGCTTGCCCTGCGTGACTTGCTGCGGACGGGCGAGGTCGAAATCGTGACTCAGCGCAAAGGGCATGGGCGCCCGACCAAGCGGTACCGCTTGGTCAAGAACGTGACATAACGCTGAATTGTGTCGTCATGTCATACTGTCATAACTACTGACATAATTCCTGAGTAGAGTCTTTTCCAGTGGTGTGAGAAGCGGGAATTGTGTCATGCTATATGACACATGACACATGACACAATTTAATCGGTAAAGTTGGAGGCGATGATGGACGCGGGAATTGTGTCATCCTACATGACACATGACACATGACACAATTTAATCGGTAAAGTTGGAGGCGATGATGGACATAATGGCGCTGATCCAAGAGCCCGGCTTTGCGGACTTGGTGAAATCCGGCCCGACTTTCGAGGCGTGCACGAACGACGCCGAACTCCTGGCCGCCCATGTGCGGGAACTCTACCGCAAGGGGTGGGAGCTGTTCCTCCGTGAGGACGGGGTACTGTGCTGGCGTGTCCAACGCCGATTGTTCAGGCCGCGGGGGCCTTACATTGCGCTGGCCGAACGGGCTGAGGGACTCCTGGCAGAGTTGGACGCTCTGCTGGCTGGACACCCTGGGATGCACGATGCTCGGACGGCGCTCGGGGCGGTAAGGCGGGAGGTGGTGGACAAGCCGGCGCATCGGCGGGCGATCATCGCCCAGTTGGACGCTCGCCTTGCGGAGATTGGGGAAGAATAGGCACGACACGACATGGCAACGAAAACCGGCACGATTCGACCCATCCAGCGGCGATTTGTCGAGCGCCTGGCCGAGGGGGAGAGCATCGCCCAGGCCGGCAAGAGCGTGGGCGTCTCCCGCCGCACCGCCTACCGCTGGGCTGGGGACCCCAGGGTAAGGGTGGCCCTGTCCGCCCTCCAGGATGCGGCCTTGAGTGATGTTGCTCGGCGCCTCCAAGCCGGCGCTCGCAACATGCTTGCCGTCCTGGAGGCGGTGGCCACCGATACGGACGAGACTGCCGCCGTACGGCTTCGAGCAGCCCTTGGATGGCTCGACCTCTCGTTCCGGGCCACAGAACTACTAGACCTTGCTCAGCGCCTGGAAGAACTGGAAGAGAGGTTCGCCGATGAGCGTTAGGCAACGGCTGCGGACTCTGGAACGCAACGCGCGCAAACGGCTTCGATCTCGGTCTCGGTGGTTCCCACCCATCCTAACGGTGGGCGGTGAGGGTACCCCGGAGGATAACGTCCGTATCGCCGAGGTCCGGCGGGAAGCGGAATCGGCGGGATGGCGTCCTGAGAGAGGGACGCCGTTTGTGGTCGTCGTCCATCTGCCTGACGATGACGGGGATCCGCGCGTTGAAGGCTCTTGATCCGGACGGGCTCCGCCGGCTATGTGGTGCCATCTTGTACCGAGCGCTGCAAGACGCCCAGGCCGGCGATGCGGCGATGCTTGCATCGCAGCCCTCGACTGGCTCCTACAGGACGAATGGGCCGAAGCGCTGGTTGACGTCCTTGACCTGGAGCCCGACCTGATACGAGAGCGGATTCGGGAACTCACCCCCGTTGCCCCTTGACACCTATGCCCCCCTCTGCTATACTACTAGTGATAACATACATTATCATTAGTACATATCACAAGGGGGCCAGGATGGGTGAGCTAATGACTATCGAGCAAGCTCTGTACGAGGCGGACGCCGACAAGGTAGAGGCTATCACCCGGCTGGTCACAGATACGGTCGAGAGCCCCCACACCAAGCGGGCCTACGCTCGGGCGATCCGGGACTTTCTGGCCTGGTACCGGGAGACGGGACAGGTGGGGCTCAACAAGGCGCTGGTGGTGCACTATGCGGCGACGCTTCGGGCCGAGGGGTTGGGGGCCGCCAGCATCAACCAGCGCCTCTCAGCCATCCGTAAGCTCGCCCAGGAGGCCGCCGATAACGAGGTGTTGGGCCAATCGACAGCCAACGGTATCAAGAACGTGCGTGGCGTGAAGCAGCAGGGGCAGCGTATGGGGTTCTGGCTTGCTCGGGATCAAGCCCAAGCCCTCCTGGACGCCCCGGATACAGCAACCCTGAAGGGACTCCGAGATCGGGCTATGCTGGCCGTGATGCTTGGGTGCGGTCTTCGACGTTCCGAGGTGGCCGGTCTGACGTTCGCCCACATCCAGCGGCGTGACGGGCGATGGGTGGTGGTGGACCTAGTGGGTAAGGGCAATCGCACTCGCTCGGTGGTGATGCCCAAGTGGGCCAAGGACGCCATCGACGCTTGGGTGGAAGCTGCCGGCCTTACTGAGGGGCTCGTGTTCCGGGCCATCAAGTGCGGTGGGCGGGTGCAGGACGCCATTAGCGCGGATGGCGTGGCATACGTGGTGAAGCAGTACGGGCGGGCACTAGGATTCGAGAACTTGGCCGCCCACGACTTGCGTCGCACCTACGCCAAGCTGGCCCGCAAGGGTGGGGCGGACTTGGAGCAAATCCAGATCAACCTTGGACACGCCAGCCTGACGACCACTGAGCGATATCTGGGCACGGCGTTGGACTTGGAGGCGGCGCCGTGCGATGCGCTGGGATTGAGTTGACAGGGGGCACCAAGGTATGTAGGATGGGGACGTAAGAAGAAGCCTCGGCGGCGTGGAAGCGCCCCGAGGCGTGGCCCAGGTGATGCGGCACCAAGGCAAGGGGATGATAGCACAGACCCCGCCCAGGCGCAACACCTGAGGCGGGGTCTTTTGCGTTTGACGACCTTACGCTGTGTGACACGTTATTGGCCCGAACCACAACCCCTAGTGGGGCTGAGGGCCTCGGAACTGGTCTCCCTGGAAGTGGGCGACATCGACCCGCGCAGCGGACTTTGCACCGTCACCGGCAAAGGGCGCAAGGTGCGGCAGGTGCGGGTGGGGGCCAAGGCGAGGGGCGCTATCATCCGCATGATGGGGTATCGGCCCCAGGCGAAGGCGGGAG
>JAKORR010000003.1 GCA_029777735.1 Armatimonadota bacterium
TCTCGCAGCGGCTGAAGCTGACAGCGGAGCTGGAGACGGAAATACCGAACCTGTTTGCGTGTGGGGACGGCGCAGGGGTGACGCGAGGGCTGGTTCAGGCCTCAGCCTCCGGCCTGGCAGCGGCGCGGGCGATTCTGTCGCGGTCCGCCAAGGCGTAGGAGCCGTCGGTGACGGACCACCTGCCTGGAGGGACCCCTAGGACGCGGGTGGGTCCTCAGGGGCCGGCGTGTCAGCGTCGAGGTGCAGTTGCCCGGACCATAGGTACTTGCGTGTCTCCGCCACCACAACGCCGTTGAGTAGCAGCAGCGCTACGAGGTTAGGCAAGGCCATGAGCGCGTTGGCCGAGTCCGCGAAGTTCCACACCAGCGGCAGCGCGCTCACCGAGCCAACCATCACCATGACCACCCATGCGCAGCGGTATGGCAGCAGGGCCCTCTTGCCGAACAGGTACTCGATGGCCCGCTCGCCGTAGTACGACCAGCCAAGGATGGTCGAGAACACGAAGGTGAGCAGGCCTATGGTCAGCACCAGCGGGCCAAGGTGAGGAATGTGCTCAAAGGCGTTCTTGGTCAGCTCGGCTCCCGTCAGCCCCGTCTCCCAGCTTCCTGTGCTCACCAGCACGAGGCCAGTCATGGCGCAGACGACAACGGTGTCCCAGAAGGTGCCAGTGGCCGAGACCAGGGCCTGGCGCACGGGGTTGGCGGTCTGGGCAGCCGCCGCGACGATCGGCGCTGAGCCAAGCCCGGACTCGTTCGAGAACAGCCCGCGGGCAACCCCGTAACGCAGCGCCGTCAGAGCTGTCGCTCCGGCAAAGCCCCCGACAGCCGCCTGGCCCGTGAAGGCCGAGGTGAAGATGCGCGAGACCGCGTGCGGCAAGGTCCTATAGTTGATCACCAGAATCACAGTACAGCCCAAGACGTAAAAGACGGCCATGAAGGGTACAAGTCTCTCGCAGACGCGGGCGATGGACTTGATGCCGCCGAGGATCACCACCGCCGTGAAGACAGTCAGCACGCCCCCTGTAACCCACGGGTTGACCTTCAGCGTCTCGCGAGCCATCTCGGCGATGGAGTTGGCCTGTACCGTGTTGCCGATGCCAAAGGCCGCGATGGCGGTGAACACGGCGAAGAGGATAGCCAGCCAACGTTGCTTGAGACCGCGCTCGAGGGCGTACATGGGGCCGCCTAGCATGGTGCCATCGGAAGTCTGCACGCGGTATTTGACAGCCAGAAGGGCTTCGGCGTACTTGGTGGCGATGCCAAAGACGCCTGTGAGCCAGCACCACAGAACAGCTCCGGGGCCGCCGAGGGCGACGGCTGTCGCCACGCCAACGATGTTCCCGGTACCAATGGTTGCCGCTAGCGCCGTCGTTAGCGCCCCGAAGTGGCTGATATCGCCCTTACCCTCTGTCCTGCGACGGAAGGACAGCCTGATCGCCACGCCGAGGTAGCGCTGCACGACTCGGAGGCGGAGAGTGAGGAAGAGGTGTGTGCCCAGAAGGGCTACGATCATGGGCAGCCCCCACAGGAATCCACTCAGGGCGCTGAAGAAGCTCTCGATTCCCTGCATGCCTGGGCCTCCCGTACTGGCCATGTCCACCATTGACTCGTCAAACCTCGATTCCCTGCATGCCTAGGCCTCCCCGCTGGAAGCGATCTGGGACTGATAGCACCGGAGGCGCATACGACACAGAGGATCAGAGGATACAGTACCAGCCTAAGCTCTGCCACAGAAGTTGAGAGGCGAATAATCTTGACCGGGAAGGGCTACTGCCCTTTGGACGCCCTGACTCCCAACGTCGTGGATGCGGAACCTAGCGTGTAAAACGTATCTGCAGGATGTCGCCGTCCTGCACGATGTAGTCCTGGCCCTCAAGCCGGACCTTGTTAGCATGCCTGGCGGCCTGGAGGCTGCCCGCTGCCTCATAGTCGGCGAAGCTGACAACTTCAGCCCGCACAAAGCCGTGCTCCATGTCCGTGTGGATCTTACCGGCCGCCTCCCGCGCGCCAGTGCCACGGGGCACCGTCCACGCATGCGCTTCGTTTTCGTTCACCGTGTAGAAGGTCACGGCGTCTATAAGGCCGTAAGCGGTCCGGATTACGCGGTCACCAGCGATGTGCTCAAGCCCGTACTCCGCCATGAACTCAGCCCGATCCTCCTCAGGCAGTTCGGTCAGTTCAGCCTCCAGTTCGGCGCAGAGTACCTCGCAAGGCAGGCCCCTTTCGTCCGCGATCGTGGCGGCCTCCGCACAGCGCCCACCCTCGAGGTCGTCGTCGCCGCAGTTGAAGACTACCAGTGCGGGGCGCAGGGTCAGCAGCCCATAGCCACGAAGCATCCGTAGTTCCTCGTCGTTGAAGGAGAGTTCTCGCGCCCAACGCTCCGCTTCGAGGTGTCCGCGCAGGCGGTGGAGCATGTTCCACTCGGGATCGGCTTCACCTCTGCGCCGGGCCTTGTGCTCACGCTCCACACGCTCGCCCCGCGTCTCGATGATAGCCAGGTCAGTGAGGACCAGCTCGGAGAGGAGCTCGCACAGGTCCCGCCGCGGGTCTAGATCCCTACCGCGGTGGTCCAGATGCCCGAAGGCTTGCACGACAAGAAGCAGGGCGTCGGCGTCACCGGTAAGGCCATGCAGCTTGTCGATGCGTGCGGCTCTGTCCTCATCGGAACGCATAGCAGCCACGTCCACAAAGGTTATAGTGGCGTAGGCGATGCGCTTGGGCTTCTCGCGCGCGGCTATCAGGTCCAGACGCGGGTCAGGCACCGGTACGGCGGCAAGATGCCCGCCGGTATCAGGCAGGTGCCCCGCGGCCAGCGCACGGAATAGGGTTGTCTTGCCGCTTATGGGCAGACCAAGAATCGGGATCTTCATGGCTAACCCACACCTGTGCTCCCAGAACTGATCGTCGTCGCTCCCGACATGACGCAGGCGACACGGCCAGCCTGCGGACTGATCAGCCCCAAAGGTCACAAGTAGACCCAGGGGTGACCCGAGTCGATGAAGCGGACGGGCATCTTGTCGGACAAGGCGTTAGAGAGGAGTCGGGCCAAGTTGCGCATACCGGGATTCTCGGAAGCTACGTGTGAGGTCTCGATGAGACCCACGCCGCTATCGATGGCGACACGGAGGCTGTAGTCGATGGCCTCGCCAACTACCACCGCTTGGGCACCGCTGGCCACCAACTCATCAAGGTAGCCGCAGCTTTGCGCCAGTCCGCCGACCGCAAGCCCCACACGCGTAACTGCCATGGCTAGGTCCCCCGCCACCCGGACCTGGGGCACTCCTAGCTTGAGCTTCACGTCCGCGGCCAGCTCGGCCAGGGTCCTTTCACCCGTCTCGTAGACCCGCATATAGCGGCTGGAGTGGATCTCGACCAGCAGACCCAAACAGCGCGCGGTGCTGTCCACGATGCCCTCAGTGCGTACGCTGTCCCAGTTGGAGTGACACTGGCAAAGCACCATGTTAAACCTATCAACGATGGAGCGGCGGGCCACGTTGGCTGGCTTCTCCTCCTCCGGGGTGACCTCGAACCAAGAGCTCTTGGAGTAATGGAACCACGCGGACTCGTGTGTCAGCACGAAGTTCAGGCCTAGTGCTGCCGCCTCGTGAAGAACCGCAAGACTAGGCGTCCAAGTCACGGCGACACCAGTGATTCTGGTGTCTCTGTCACCGTAAAGGATACCATTTGTGTCACCGGGCACCTGCCCGGTGAGGGGAGCAATTTGGAGTACCAGAGCCTCGACTTCGGCAGCCGTCAATAGTATCACCTTGTCTGTCCAGCGGTTGCACTGCTGGCTATAGGATATAGGTTTTCAGTTCTCGCATCGAAGCAGGGATTCCTCCATGGACACCGAAGTATACCAATGAGCAAGCCTACGCACGGGCGCAGAGCAGGGCGGGTTCCGCAACACAGCGGGCCCGTAGGGGTGGCCCGGGCGAGGGTTGAGCACACCTGCCTCAGGAGGCGATGGGCATGACGGCGGCCAAAGACATCATGACGCAGGACGTTGTGACAGTCAGCCCCGACACGCGGTTGCGCGACCTGGCCAAGATCCTGGCCGAAAAGCACATCAGCGGCGTGCCGGTCGTGGACGGTGGCAAGGTGGTGGGAATCTGCAGCGAGGCAGACCTGCTCGGGGCGGGCGACATGGAGAAGTCCGTAGGGGAGGTCATGGTCACCGACGTGATATCTGTCTCACCAGACACCGACGTACAGGAGATAGCCCGACTCATGGCTGACCGCGGCATCAAGCGAGTGCCTGTCCTCGACTGCTGTGGAAAGCTGGTGGGCATTGTCAGCCGCGCAGACCTGGTACGGAGCATGGCCGAGTAAGCGGCGAACGGGTGCTGGCTTCTGGAGCCGCCCGGAACTGACCGGGCGGCTCCAGACTTATGGGCCCACCGCGAAGGTGCAATGCACGGATAGGAGAACAGCCAATTTGGTAACTGCTCATGGCGCATGATACACAGAGTCCACACCCTGCGACTAGAGAGCGCGTTGCCGTGCCCCTCAGGCCCCGGGCCCTTGTCCTGGGGCTGCTGTGTGCCTTGGCGTTGGCAATCCTCACGCCCTATGTAGAGATTGTGCTTGGGGCCACACAAATCGGGGCCTTCGCTCCTCCGGCGGGCGCTTTCCTCATACTGGTGGTGTTGGTCCTGTTTATCGGGCCGGTGTTGTGGAGAATCAGCCCGAGGCTGGCCCTAGAACGCAACGACCTGCTGGCCGCCTACATAGTAATGTTGGCGGTGGCGACGATCTGTTCCTGCCAGTTCGCTGGCTGGATAGTGCCGGTCATCACAGGGCCCTACTACTACGCCAACGAGGCAAATAAGTACGCCACGCTCACGCCCTTCGCGCCGGAGCTGTGGCGCGTGGATGACGATCTGGCGGTCAAGTATTTCTATGAAGGTTTGCCGTACGGGGGCCGCCTGCCGCTTCTGCCTTGGGTAAAACCCCTCCTGGTCTGGTTTCCTTTCGTCCTGGCCTTCAACGTGGGGTTCCTGTGCATCTCTGTGCTCCTGGGTCGTCAATGGATCGACCGCGAGAAGCTCTCCTTTCCCCTCGTCCAGCTCCCGCTTGAGATGACCCTTCCGCCCGAGCGCGGTGTAGTGCCCGAGCTTTTTCGCAACAAGCTGATGTGGATGGGCGTCGCAGTGCCTGCTGTTTTCCACACTCTCAACGGCCTGAGGCGGTTCTGGCCCGCCATACCGGGTATCCAGCTGCACCTAGTAAACCTGTTACCTCCAGGCAGCGGCAAGCCGTGGAACGCGGCCGAGCCACTGTGGATTTGCGTGTACTTCTGGCTCGTCGCACTGTCCTACATGTGCTCGCGGGACGTGCCAATGAGTATCGTTTTCTTCTTCTTTCTATTCAAGATTGAGGCGATAATCGGAATGGCATTGGGCATTGGTCCCAACCCAGAGACCCGGGCCTTCACCAGCAACGCTTTCCCGATGATCGTGGCGCAGAAGTCTGGTGGGACTGTAGCGCTGGTTGGCATGAGCCTACTGGCTGCGAGGCCCTACCTGCGCGAAGTAGGAAGACGAATCTGGGAACCGACTGCTGGCGACGGGGAGACTATGACCCTGCGTTGGGCCTTCTATGGCCTTCTGGTCTGTTTCGGCTTGGTCGTGGCCTGGGTGAATCTGATGGGGATGCCAATCTGGCTCGGTACGCTGCTTTTCGTCCTAACCTATGTCTTTGTGCTTATGTACCATCGCTTCATGGCCGAGGGCGGCGTCAACCTGCTCTGGGCCGCCCAAAGTGGGCCTAACTACATGCTGTACGGCTTCTTCGGCACCAGGTACATCGACACCCGCAGTTGGGTAATTCTTCTCAGTCTGCCCTATTTCATCTGGCCCTTCAAAGGGCTTGTTGGCCCCCAGAGCTTCGAGGGCCTCAAGATCGCCAGCGAAGTCGGTATCCCCTGGCAGCAGCTCATGGGTCTCATAGTGGGGGGCATTGCTCTTGCTGCCGTCATCTCCTACTGGTCCACGATCGTGATGGTCTACACCCACGGCGGCGGCATCGCCCTCGACCGTTACCGCTTTGAGCACGTGGGGATTCGTCCCTTCAGCGAGCTGCGTAGCATTGTCGACGCCAGAGAAGGGCCGCAGGTCGCCAAGATAATGGGGTTTGCGATCTCCGGCGCCGTGGTCGTTGCTCTTAGCGAGCTGTGGTGGATGCTGCCCTGGTGGCGGCTACATCCCATCGGCTTCGTGCTCAGCACCATCTTCGCGACGCGGTACATGTGGTTCTCGCTTCTTGTGGGCTCTATGCTGAACTGGGCAATCAACCGCTATGGCGGTGTCAAGACCTACCGCAATGGCCGCCCCTTCTTCCTGGGACTGATCTTCGGTGACTTTCTCATGCTGGGCGTGTGGTTCGTCGTCTGCGCACTGACAGGCGTGCGCGGATTCCGGCTCTTCGGGGACTAGCGGCCCCTGGACCCCGGAGCGGGCGGCTCTCGACGCGCAGTGGCCGCGTGCGGGAGGTGCGGCAAGGCAACAAGAGTATTGACGGGAGGTCCTTAGCGATGGAAACAGTTCGTTACTGGCCCGAGATGACGGTCAAGCAGATGCGCGAAGCGTTGGCGGTGACAGAAACCGTGCTGGTGCCAATGGGTATCACCGAACAACATGGCTATCACCTACCCCTGGATACCGACACTCTCGTGGCGCTGGAGTTGTGCTGCAGAGCCGCGCGGGCGACGGGCGCCGTGGTTGCTCCAGAGATTCGCTATGCCTACTCCGGCGGGGAGCTTCCGGGCACGATCAACATACCCACCTACGTCGTGGAGCTGCTTGTCGTTGAGACGCTGCGAGAGCTAGTACGCCACGGTTTCGAGAACCTTTTCCTAGTGCTTGGGCACGGCGGCAGCGAGAACACCGCAGCAGTGGAGGAGGCTGTGGACATGTTCCAGCGGGTCAATCCGCAGTGGAGCCATGTCACCACCGGCGTCTACAAGTTCTTCTATGCAAGTCCTACCACCAGGGAGGCCTTCGCGGAGGGGGACTTCCACGCGGGTTGGTTCGAGACGTCTCTGGTGATGGCAGTCCGTCCGGATCTGGTGCGCATGGATGAGCTAGCGCTGGATGTGCCGGAGCTCGTCAAGCGAATGCGGGAAAACCCAGACGCCTACCAGACTCGCACAGCGCTAGTGGAGGACCCCGCAGTCATACCCCATATCCACCAGGACCCGGCGATCGAGGTAGGCGTGATGGGTGATCCCGAGCGCGCGACGCCCGAAGTGGGCGAGAGGATTCTCGCGGAGGCCGTGGAGGGCCTAGTAGCTCTGATTCGCAGCGTCGAGGCCGCTCGATAGCCACGCTTCGGTGTCCCTCGGCGCCGTGAACCTCAACTCTCGCTGCTGAGACCGTCGTCCGGGGGCAGGGCAAGGGTGATAACGAAGGTAGCACCGCCTCCGGGCGTATCCTCAAGCCATACCTGCCCCCCCATGTTCTCGACAGCCTGTCGTACAATGCTGAGGCCGAGTCCTGTTCCACCCATCTCCCGCGCTCGGGCCTTGTCGACGCGATAGAAGCGCTCGAAGACTCTCTCGCGAGCGTCGCCGCTGATGCCCGGGCCGTGATCGATGACGGCAATGCGAAGTCTCCCGGCACGCTCATCGACCTCCACTTCAACGCGGCCACTCCCTGAGGCGTACTTGAGGGCATTCTCGATGAGATTGCCGACAGCGGTGTCCAGGTTCTCAGCGGCGCCTAGAGCACAAGCGTCCTTGGGGCACTGGACGGTGAGACTGATCCCGGCGGCCTCGGCCTGGCTGCCGAGTCGTCTGACAACCGCCTCGACCACCGACCGCACCTTAATGACAGCCAGCCCCTGCGTGACGTTCTCCAAGCGGGCAAGCTGCATGACGTCTTCGACGACTCGGGTCAGGTAGCGACTCTTCGCTACGATCTCCTCCAGGAAGCGGGGACCGACCTCGGGGTCCTGAAGAGCGCCCAACTCTAGAGCCTCGACGAGGGAGCGAATGGCCGTAACCGGTGAGCGCAGTTCGTGGCTGGCGTTGGCGACGAAGTCCTGCTGCAAGCGCTCAAGACGATGCGACTCGGTCATATCACGCAATACGATGACAGCGCCCTGTCTCCCCTTGTCGGGACCACGCACCGGCGCGGCAGACACGTGGAGCACCCTCTCTTCCCCTGCGCTGGTGGAGAACTCGCGGTTGTTCAAGATGCCGAGTTGAAGCGTCTTCCTCACAGGATCGAGAAGGTCCTCACAATCGCAGACGTCACCCAGCTTCCGGCCGCGTGCCGTTTGGGGGTCCACACGGAGCAAATGCCCTGCAACAGGATTCATCAAGATGACCTGCTCCTGGGCGTCGACCGCAACAAGCCCGTCGGCCATGTGCGTTAGCACTGCTTTGAGCTGCGCGGTGGTGTGGGCCAGCTCGCCGATGGCCCTCTGGAGGCTTTCGGCCATGTCGTTCATGGTCCTGCCCAGCGAAGCCACCTCGTCTGCACCCCTCGTCCTATCGGCCCGGGCCGTCAGGTCACCCTCGCCAATGCGTTGAGCCACCAAGGCAACTTTACCGAGGGATCGCGTTATGCCGTGGGCAAGCCAGATGCTGACCACGAGGCCCCACACGGAGGCAAGCACGACGGCCTTAAACAGCTCGGAGCGCAGGCCGGACAAGACAGCGTGGACCCTGTCGAAGGGCACTCCGAGCCGGATCACCGTCCCACGGTGGCAGTCGGCGAGAGCAACGAACACGGTCTCAGAGCCGTCAGTGTCCTGCCGCAGATCAGCACCCCACCCCCGCGAACGGGCCTGGACCACTTCAGGCTGGCTACCCAGGCCGGGGATTTGAGCATCCGTCTGGGCCGAATCGGCGAGAATGCTTCCGTCGGCGGCCAGAATCGTCACCCGTTTGCCTAGCTGGGCAGCGACAGCCCGTGTGCGGTCCTGGAGGTCGACCCATACTGCCCTGGCCGGAGGACCAGTGCTCAAAGCGGGCACCTTCTCAGAGGCACTACCAGTCGCCTGGCCGCGCGCAGGGAAGGACTCGCTGCCTAGAAGCATCGCGCCAACCAGGCGTGCTTGGACCAGCGCGTCATCTCGCAGAACCACGGTGAGCTGGGTCTTCATGCCACGGTTGGCATAGTAGAAGACGAGCATCGCCCAGAGGCAGATGGTAATCCCGTAAACGAGGACGACCTTATACCGCAGTCGCATGGGCGTTCCCGCTTACTCTCCGAGTCTGTAGCCTACGCTCCGAACTGTGTGGATCAGCCGAGGCTGGCTGGGGTCGCGTTCGATCTTCTGGCGCAGCCAGCGGATATGAACATCTACCGTGCGCTCGTCGATGTACTCGTCGGTGCCCCAGACCTGCTCGAGCAACATGGAGCGAGTGAGAGGGCGGCCGCGGTGGCGGGCGAGGCATTCGAGGAGAGCGAACTCCTTGGGCGCGAGGGCCACCTCTTGGCCGCGCACCTCAACGCGGTGACGGAGGCGGTCGATAACCACGTCGCCCAGAGTCACCGCATCCTCTAGCGTATCTTCCTCGTTTCGGCTGCGTCGGAGAACCATCCGCACACGGGCCACCAGCTCGCGCATTGAGAAGGGCTTTACGACATAGTCGTCGGCGCCCAGCTCGATGCCCGTCACCCGGTCGTTCTCCTCAGATCTGGCGGTAAGCATCACGACGGGGACGTTTCTGCGCTGGCGAAGCCTCCGAAAGACCTCAAAGCCATGCATCCCAGGTAGCATGAGGTCCAGGATGACCAGGTCTGGTTTGTCCTGCTCAAACTTCTCTAGGCCCGCGGGGCCGTCGTAGGCCACGAGCACCTCAAAACCCTCGGCGCGGAGAACATACTGCACAGGTTCAGCGATACCCTTGTCATCCTCGACAATAAGAATTATGCCTGGCAAGGACCTCACCCCTGCCCTGTCGCCTGATCGTACAAGCTCCCTGCACATATCTATCTATCAAGCCCGAAGCGCCCGACAAATGCCCGGCACCAGGCGCTTACGGACTGGGACTGAACCAACGCTTGCGCTGTCCGACCGAAGAACCTGCCAGGTCTCGTAGAGATAGGGAATTGACGAGTGCTCGGCTGGGAGCAGCAAAGGGAAGAGGAAAGCGACCAACCCAAGATTCAGGGGCAAGGGCCAGGCGTCCCTCCCTGTTGGCGCCCGCTTAAGCAGCAGCGACCTGCATGGCATTGTGCGCATCTTTGAACCTGTACTGATCTCGGACCGCCGCAGCCCTACCATTCTTCAACGCACGCAGCGCCGGCACCATCGGGGTCTATTATGGGCTGGTTAGAGCATTCAGGCAAGCCTCTGTCCGCTGGTCACAGTGTCCCTAAGATAGTGAAGTGGGATTGGCAGGAACGAGCAGCGGCATCTATAATACGGCAGAGGCCTCGTGCCGGGTGATCAACTTGGGCAAGATTGACAAGACCCTTCTAGAAATCCTGGCCTGTCCAGTCTGCCACGGGTCTCTTCAGGAGCAAGAGGACTGGCTGGTCTGCGACCAGTGCCGACGCAAGTACCCAATCCGCGGGAACATTCCCGTGTTGCTGGTGGAGGAGGCAGTGGAAAGCGAAGAGGGACCAGCTTCGGGCGCTTCGCAGGCCGAGACGACACCTGGCCCCCAGTAGCTTCACTCATGCTCCGTCGCCACTCCACCTCTGACCACGCGTTCCTGGAAGGGAAAACGGAAGGCCCGCTTTTGGCAGCGCGAGGCACTGGAGCGCCTCGTCTCAGTGTGTGCATCGTGACCTGGAACTGCCGCGACCTGGTTCTCAACTGCCTCAGGACGTTGTCTGAGGGGCGCAATGAGGTATCGTACGAGGTACTGTTGGTAGATAATGCCAGTAGGGACGGAACAGTCCAGGCCGTGAGGGAGCTGCATCCTGAGGTCACAGTCGTGAGCAACGAGGCTAATGTGGGCTTCGCTGCCGCTAACAACCAGGCGATTCGGCTCGCCCGGGGCGAGTATATCTTCCTGCTCAACCCGGACACTGTGCTGCCCGAGAGAGCGCTGGACGATCTGGTTAGGGTTGCCGACGAACATCCACGGGCTGGAGCCGTGGGCCCCAAGTTGCTGAACCCCGACGGCACGCTACAGTATTCGTGCCGACGGTTTCCCAAGCCTTGGGCGGCGCTTTTCCGCAACACACTGTTTGGCCGTCTGTTCCCACACGAGAGGTGGACGCGCGAGTACCTCATGGCCGACTGGGACCACAACGAGCTGCGCGAGGTGGACTGGGTGTCCGGAGCGGCCTTGCTGCTGCGGCGAGAGGCTGTCGAGCAGGTTGGCCTGCTGGACGAGAGGTACTTTTGGGGATCGGAGGACGTGGATTACTGCAGGCGCCTGGAGAAGGCGGGTTGGCAAGTACTCTACACGCCAACGCCGGCCATCGTACACATCATCGGTGGGAGCACAGACCGCGCGGTGCTGCAGACGATCCAACGGCGCCACGCAAGCTGGTATCGGCTCTACTCTCGCCACTTCTCCCACTGCGTGCTTGATAGGGCTGTCCTGTGGCTGCTCATCTGGATGAGGGGGACCCTTCTGCTCGCTTCTTGGGTGATACAAGACCTATGGGCAAAAGTGAAGGCGGCTTGGCTGCGCGCGCTTCGGCGGCACAGGTGATGCTATCGGTCGCCCTGGGCAGTGCGCTGCTGAGCCTGCCTTTGTGGGCTGGCAAGATGGACTCCTGGCGGCAGTGGCTGGCGGCCGCGCTAGCGCTGGGGATAGGAGCTTGGGCGCTGGCTGTGGTGCGCTGCGGCAGGCTCCGAGGGGGGCTTACATTTGCCACAGCCCTGTTGGTAGCCGCGTTAATGATGACTGGCGCGTCGGTCTGCCCAGGCACTTCGGCGCGCATAATGATGTACTGGGCCGGGTGTGCGGCAGTACTTCTGGCAGCCCACGCCTTGGCCCAAGCGGGCTTGGGGCTGATCGTAATCTCTGGTGCGGCCGCAGGTGCGGCAATCACAGCGCTGTGGAGCGTGCGTGAGTATCTCTTCACTGCCCTTGCCGTGGGCGATTACTCCTGGCGTCCCTTCGGCCCCTTTGTCAACCCCAACGCTCTCGCAGGGTATATGCTGGCTGGTGTGCCGGCAATGTTCGCACTGGCTGCGTCGCTCAAATATCAAGCCTTCGAAAAGGAACCCGGCCACCCCGTGAGACTGGCTTTCCTTTTCGTCGCTGCACTCACGGCGGTCGGCATGCTGGCCCTGATCGTCACGGGATCCAAAGGCGCGCTGCTGGCGGGTGCGGTGGCCCTAGTCGCCGTGGTGGCCAAGACACGCGGGGGCAAGAGGGCTGTCCTTGCGGCCCTCGCCGTCATCCTGCTCGCCGTCGTCCTGCCCCCAGTACGCAACCGAATAACTGCGGCCTTTTCCACACAGCGGGGTACCTCACTTGGCTTCCGTATTCAAACCTGGCTTGGGACCTGGGATATGGCGAAGGCCCGTCCGCTCGTCGGCTGGGGTCCAGGCTGCTTCACCCACGCCTACCCCCGCTTCGCGCGTGTGCCCTTCACATCCATGGCGCACTTCTCGTGGCTCCAAGTCGCAGCGGAGAGCGGTCTCCCCGTGGCGCTGTTGTTCACGACGGCCTTTGTGCTGCTTTTCGCGGACTGCCTGGGCACAAAGTCACAGTGGGGACCCTTCGGGGGCTTCGCAATGGCGGGTCTGCTCCTGCAAAACGTCGTTGACTACACGTTATACCTGCCTGCCGTGGCCCTTACGGCCCTTGCAGTGGCCGGTACCGCGCTTGGTGACGGCGCTCGGGCGGGCCCTGAGCACCAATCCCTGCCGCCGGGAGGACGGGGCGCCTGGCCTGCCATTGCGTCGCTAACGGCGGGGATGTTGATGTCGCTGTGGTTCGCCGCTGCGTCGCTAACGGGCGCCCACGCGGAGGCGCTGGTGTCCAAGGGCTTCTACCTGGGTGCCAGCAGGCAGGCCGAGATCGCTGCGTGCAGGGCGGGTTTCGACCGGGACCTATGGGTGCAACTCGGCAAGATCCGCGAGGGCCTAGCGGGCGAACCGCCGGACGCTGAAGGTCTGGCGCAGGCCGCCGATGCTTACAGGTGGGCAGCGGTTTGGGCGCCCACTGACCCGGCGGGTTATATCGGCGCGGCACGGTGCTATCGTCGGGCCGGCAAGCCAGAGCAGGCCGTGGCCTGGAGCAGACGCGCGGCCGAGGTGTATCCGAACGGCCCGCCCGCGCTGCTCGAATACGCGCGATGCTTGGAACAAGCCGGCGACGTCAAGGCAGCCTTGGACGTTTACAGACGAATCGCAGCTTTGGCCGACGGACCCTACGGACAGTACCCGGCGTTGGAGGGATGGGCGGACTACCGTATCGCCATTGCGGCCGCTGCTGTGGCACGTTCCAATACCGGCGAGAAGGCAATAGAGATGTGGCGGAGGGCTGGCCAAGTTCTTGTCCAGAGCCTTTCCTGGTCACGTGCCTATCGCAGCACTCTGGAGAGCACAGGCAGACTGGATGTGGGCCTGGACGCGGAGCTGGACAGTCTGGCGATGGACACGGCGACGGCCCTTAGCCGCGGCGGTGCAGGAGACCGAGAGACCGCAAGGAAGCTGCGGGAGCTTGCTGGCGGCTAGTGCGCCGGAGGCCTAAGACGCAA
The DNA here is from genome assembly GCA_029777735.1 of Armatimonadota bacterium. Lineage (GTDB taxonomy): Bacteria > Armatimonadota > Zipacnadia > Zipacnadales > FEN-943 > JAKORR01. Next base: position 13,628 of record JAKORR010000003.1, read on the forward strand.
CGCAAAACGGGTGAATCAGGCCGGGGAGAAGATGAGTTTGGGAACTGGTCAACCAGGCTATTCAGTTAGGAGAGAACGACCATGCGGGTAATGGTGATCCACGGGCCGAATCTCAACTTGCTTGGCACTCGGGAGCCCGAGTGGTATGGCAGGCGGAGCCTCGACGAGATCAACGCGATGATTCGCGCCGAGGCGGCGGCGCTGGGCCTTGAGGTGCGCGTCGAACAATCCAACTCTGAGGGAGCGATAATAGACCTCATCCATGAGGCCAGTGGCTGGGCTCAGGCGATCGTCATCAACCCAGCAGGCTATACGCACACCTCAGTGGCCATCTATGACGCCCTGAAGGCGGTGGAACTGCCAGCGGTCGAGGTGCACTTGTCAAACGTCGGCGCCCGGGAGGAGGAGTTCCGCCACCGGTCCGTGACAGCCCCTGCCTGCGTGGGCGTGATCGCGGGCTTCAGAGCGCACAGTTACCTGCTGGCCTTGCGCGCCGTGAAAGACTTGGAGCAACAGGGGAAGGCTGCGGAATGAACTATCCCGGGCGACAGGCAGCCCTCCGGCAAGCACTGGCAGATAGAGGTGTGGATGCGCTTATTGTGGTCTCTCCAGCGAACGTCCGCTACCTAACGGGATTCACCGGCGAGGGTTTACTGCTGGCGGGCGAAACGATGCTTTTGTCCTCCGATAGTCGGTACAGGGCCGAGGCGAAGGTGGCACAAGTGACCGAGACAGTCTGCGAGCCCAAAGGGCACTGGGCCGGGATCGCGAGGCTGGTGCGCGAGGCGGGCTATTGTCGGGTGGCCCTCGAGGCCCAGCACACGAGCGTGGCAGCCCTGGAGGACCTGGGCAAGGAGCTTGACAGCGTGGAGTTCGTGCCGCTGCGCAAGGCCATCGAGCCGCTGCGGCAACGCAAGAGCGAGGCCGAGATTGACCTGCTTCGCCGCGCGGCGCGGGTGACTGACAAGGCACTGGAGGATTTCCTAGCAGGCGGCCCTCTGCGACAAAGCGAGAAGCTGGCGCGGCTGGACCTCGTGAGACTAATGCTGGAACGCGGCGCCGAAAGAGAGGCCTTCGAGACAATAGTGGCGTGCGGCCCCGGCTCGGCCGAGCCGCACCACACGTCGAGAGATACCTTGCTGGAAGGGCCCGCACCGCTCAAAATCGACTTGGGAGCGTGTGTCGCCGGCTATTGCGCCGACTTGACGCGAACTGTGTACCTTGGCACACCTGACACGACCTTCCGCAAGGCCTATACGGTGGTCTACGAAGCCCAGCAGCACGCCCTCGAGGCCGTGCGGGCCGGGGTTGCAGCTCGTGACGTGGATCGCGCCGCCCGCCAGGTCATCGAGGAGGCCGGCTTCGGCAACAACTTCGGCCACGGCGTCGGGCATGGGGTGGGGCTCGAGGTGCACGAGGGCCCGCGGCTGGGCGCAACCAGCGAGGATATCCTCGAAGAGGGTCAAGTGGTCACCATTGAGCCCGGTGTGTATTTGCAGGGCTGGGGCGGCGTGCGGATCGAGGACCTTGTGGTCGTCAGATGCGACGGCGCGGAAGTTCTGTCGCAGGCCCCTAAGAGTGGCCCCGAGGAACTGTGAGTTGATGTCGATGGCTGGCGTCCGCGGGTTTACGCACGGAGTCGTGATCGTCCTTTTTCTGGAAAGTATATTCGTGATTCTATCGTTTCAGCTGCTATATATAATATAGCCTGTTATTTGATATCGACATTGGGAATTTCGTAGCAGCGGACGAAGATTCGTCGCGGCCCTGGGGATAGACCTTCGTACGTGACTGGTACGTCGAGCCCAAGGGCGCGGTGCTGGTGGGCGCTCCAGAGCCCCTCAATGACTGCCCCTACGGAGTGTCCTGGACAGATAGGCCTGCCGGAGAAGTGGACGGATCGGCGGCAGAGGTGTAAGGCGACGCCCACCGAATAGGTCGCCAAGACAAAGCGCTTGGATTTCTGGTCTCTGCACGTGGGCGCCGGCACAACTGTACCGGTGGAGTTGATGTCGTAAGAACCGAGAGCGAGGAGAGTCATGGGCCATGGATGAGAAGGCTAAGGTGTGGTACCTGCCCGTACCAAGTCACACGGAACGGGTCTTCAGACCAGAGCACTACCAGGCGATGCTCGACGAGTTCGAGGTGACGGTCAATAAATTGGACCGAAACCTGAGCAGTGAAGAGCTTGCTGAGGGTATTGCACCCTACGACGCTGTGGTTACTGGTTGGGGAACGCCTAGCTTCACGGCCGAAGCGATGGAGGCTGCCGAGCGACTCCGGCTGATCGCCCACTCCGCGGGCTCAGTGAAGCACCTCTTCCCGGGCAGCTTGGTACAGGACTATATCGTGCCCAGGGGCATCACCGTCTTCAGCGCCAACGGGGCCATCGCGCTGAACGTGGCGGAGGCAACGATAGGCTTGCTCATAATGGCCAGCAGACGTTGGCCAGACATGATTTTCAACTTCCGCGAGACCGGGCGCTGGCGGCCCGACGGTGTGCCCATGAACGGGCAGTATCTACGCGGGTGCACACTGGGAGTGGTGTCGGCGAGCAAGGTCGGCCGAGAGGTTCTACGCCTGCTGCAGCCGTGGGACCTTCGGTTCATCGTCTATGATCCGTATCTCTCGGACGAAGATGCGCAGCAATTGGGCGTCGAGAAGGTTGGGCTGAATGAGCTGTTCACGCGAGCCGACCACGTGACGATCCATGCGCCATCCATCCCGGAGACAGATAAGATGATTGGCGCCGAGCAACTCAAGCGGATGAAGGATGGTGCGGCGCTGATCAACACCGCGCGCGGGTCGGTGATCGACCACGACGCGCTGTACGAAGAGGCCAAGAAGGGGCGGATCGTGGTGGCGCTGGACGTGACCACGCCGGAGCCTCTACCTCCCGACAGTCCCCTACGGTCGCTGCCCAACGTCTACATCACGCCTCATGTTGCGGGCGCGGGCTATTACGGCTACTTAAAAATTGGCGAGACAACACTACAGGCTCTGCGAGATTACTTCGCGGGGCGTCCGGTGCAAGGAGCAGTTGACTTCAGCCACTGGTCGCAATTGGCCTGAGTAAGCCTATGGAGCAGACGCCCTACCTGACAATCGTGATCCCTGCTTACAATGAGGTTGCTCTAATAGAACAGACGCTTGATCTGGTTGCGAACTTTCTCGCCGAGCGGAACCTGTCGGCAGAGGTCCTAGTGGTAGACGACGGCAGCACGGACGGTACGGCCGATCTGTCGGAGGCAGCCCTGAAGCGCCTGGGGCTCTGCGGACGGGTGCTTCGCCAGAATTCTAACGTTGGCAAGGGCGCCGCTGTGCAGCGTGGCATGCGGGAGGGTAAGGGCCAACTCCTGCTGATGACCGACGCCGACTTATCGACGCCGCTCGAGGAGTACGAGAAGCTGGCGAAGGCTCTTGCGGCGGGCGCCGATATTGCGATTGCCTCGCGCGGGCTCAAGCAGTCGCGCCTTGAGCCACCACAGCCCTGGTGGAGACAAAGTCTAGGAAAGCTGTACGGACTTGTGCGCCGGCTGATCCTTCTGCCACGGGTTGTGGATACTCAATGCGGGTTCAAATTGTTTACGGCCGAAGCCGCCCACGAGGTCTTCTCGCGGCAGACCATAAGCGGCTGGGCCTTCGACGCAGAGATTCTCTACATCGCCTGTCTGCTGGGCTATCGTATTGTTGAGGTCCCCGTGACGTGGCGTAACAGACGCGAGAGCAAGGTGCGCATATTCAGAGACGTGTGGCGTGTGCTCCGTGACCTACTGGCTGTCAGGTTCAGACACAGGCACTTGGCTCGCTCTCGTAGGCGAAGCGAGAACAGTTAGTAGGAGAAGCTTCAGGGCAGTTCCCCACTAGCTGGCGTCCTGAGGGACCTTCCAGGAAGGCTGCACGATATGTTACGGAATCGGTAATTTCTCTTACAGATGGAGGCGAGACCGTGTCTGGAGCGACAGTTCTTTTCGTCTTGACGGCTACGTTGGCCCAAGGTCCCTTTGAGCCCACTGGTCTGCGGAATGAAGCACGCTATCTCGTTGTCGTGGAAGCTTCTCGCGCGGTGCTTACCATCTGGCATGTGCAGGTTTCCAGAGCGAGTACTGAGAGCGCAAGGGTGGTCCTGCGGGACCACCGCGGTGGGATGGTATCGCGCGCGGCTCTATCGCCAGGCACTGAACGGAGCTTCCGATTGACGCACGAGGGTTCGCCATACAGCATCCTGGTTGACGCTGGGAGCAACGCCGTGGAGGCTCGTTGTCAAGGCGGGCGCCTTTTTCTCGACCTGGGTGGAGGCGAGATCCTGCGACTGAGCAGGCGTGCCGGGCCTCTCTACTTTCGAATCGGTCCGGCCGATCGGCTGGTCTTCCCAATCTACGCCGAGGAACCCGCCGAACTTACATTGCTAGCACCCGACGGTACCAAGGTCTGGCATGAAGCGCTCCCCGATCACACTTCACGAGATGCCGTGGTGAGCGTCAAGCGCAGCTGGCGCCAAGGTTTCTGGCAAATTCGAGCAAAGCCGCGGGGGGACCTCAGGATTACGCTGGACCCGGCCGTCGAGCCGCCCATTGCGACCGAGCCAGGCGCGTCTAGGGATTTCGCAGCGGCAACAATGGTGGAGATAGATCGGCTCTCGGTATCAAAGGACGTGCTGGCAGCGAGCGAAGACGTGACCGTCTCGGCACGGCTTGTGGCAGGCGACGGTCTGGAGTTGGCCCTTTCCCAGGAGGGAAGCTTTGTGGCTGTGGGGTGCCCTGCAGCCAATAACAATGGATACCGTGCGCACTGTGGCTTCGCGATCGTGGATCACACCCGTGGCGGTAGGCTGTGCTTTGGCAAGGGCAAAACGACAATGGATAACTGGAGCAGGCGGGCCTCTCTGGACTTGGGCTTTGACAAGGCGCCGTACCACCTACAGGCCCAGGTGTCGGCCGACAAGAGACACCTGAAGGTGACAGGAACGCTCGAAAGCCTGACGGAGAAGGACAGTGCCGTGACCTTGATGTGTCTATTACCGGTGCCCGATGCTGTATGGTGGAACGACGTGGATACCCAGCGCCGCCCTCCGGCCTATAGGACAACAGGCCACTGGTTGAAGGCGCCGGTCGGCGCCAATGGTAACGTGTCGCAGTATCCCCTGGCATGCGTCACAGGAGGCTCGGTCTTGGGCGACAGCGGTCTGGCAGTGGCTGTGCCCCTTGACCACCCTTGCGTGTTCCGTACGGGCTATGTCGGCACTCCTGGCCTGCTATACGTGGCTATAGATCTTGGGCTCACCCACGCTACCGTGAAGTTCCCCAACAAGGCCCAGTTCGGGTTCGTGCTTTACAGAACAGAAGCACAGTGGGGGTTCCGCGATGCGCTACGCCGGTACTACGAGCTGTTCGCTGACGATTTTGCCGTCCGGGTGAACAAGATCGGTAGTTGGGTATGCTGGGGCAACCTCGCCGATGTGCCGAACTTTGAGGACTTCGGGTTTCAGTATCACTGGGGACCGGGCGGCCCCCCAGCCGTAGCCTATGACGATGATCATTCAGTGGCGTCCTTCGTTTACAACGACTCGGTGCGGTATTTCGCTGACCTGGGCATTTTTCCAACGCGCCCAACGCGTGAGCAGGCAGCCAAGGTCTTCGAAGAGCTGCTAAGTACGCCGGATCCCGCGAAGTTGGTCCTGTCCCGAGACCCAAAGGCCACCGGCCGCGCGCGCTATCGGACTAGGCAAAACCTGCTCGGCGAGGCGGGCGCCGAGCGGTGGCTCAAGGACTCACTGGAGGCGGCACGTCTGTCCGCCTGCCTGGACGCCGACGGGGTATACCACGTCGGGTATCTCACCAACCGGCCCGACTGGGGCCCCAAGGACTGGTGGACGGGGCGGCTGTTCTGCAACCCAGATCCCGACATCCCCGGGGGCTATGGCCAGTTTCTCTTCAGCCACATGCTCGAACCGGACTTTGAGCGCTACCGCGCGGAAGGCGCGGAACTTGATGGCGTGGGGCTGGACAACTACTTCACCTATGCCAACCTGCTGAACTTCCGGCAAGAGCACTTCGCCTATGTGGACTACCCGCTTTCCTTCGACCCCAATACCCTGAGACCGGCGGCGGTCGGAGACTTCATTACCTATGAATGGGTAGCTGAGCTGAGTCGACGAATGCATGAGCAGGGCAAGTGGCTCATCGCCAATCAGTGCCTATGGCCCTATCCCTTCGCTGCACGGGTGCTTGACATTCACGGCTTTGAGTGGGGCATACAGCGCAGCGGCCCGATAGCGCGGGCGCTGGCCTACCACAAGCCCGTGGTGAGCCTCCCGGTCGCCGATGAGCACTACCAAGAGCCCTTCGTGCGCGACCACGTGCGGTTCGGTTTCCTGCCTGGAGGCTATGCCCAGCGGGACTTCGCCGAACGTCCCGGCGTGCGGAGTCTCTATCGCCGGTACATGCCGGCGCTCCTGGCCTGCGCACGCGCGGGCTGGGAGCCAGTTACGCACGCGCGAAGCAATGCCGCCGCCGTCAAGGTCGAGCGTTTCGGCCGGCCGGGCGGTGAGTTGCTGCTCAGCATCGTTAGCCAGCTTGACCAGCCGACGCGAACGCGTGTATTCGTTGAGGCGACGCCACTGGGACTGGCATTGAAGACAATAGGCACCCAGGACCTGATCTCAGGCAGGACCATTGACTGGCGGCCCGAAGCTGACCGGCTTGTAGCTGATGTAGCCCTCGATGCTGCGCAGGCTATCGTCCTGCGGCTGCACCCCAGTGCCTAGAGGATGCCTTACTCAATTCCGATTAGCTGCAGGTCGATCACATGCGCCTCGTCGCGGGCTTCACCATACAGCCATGCCCCGAAACGCAGCCCCACGGAGATCAGCTTATCTGGATGGAAGTGATCTCCAGGACCGCCGCGCTCTTCCGGCCCGCTTCTCCAATGGCTCCAGTGTTTCAGTTCGGCCAGGGGTAGACGTGTCTCCCGCCAGTCGATGGTGAGCGGTAGGTTCAGGCCCCAAGGCGAGCCGTCTTCCTCCATGAACACGATCTCGATGGCCGTGGTGTGAGGCTGACCCGCGCGGGCAATGAAGACGGCCTCCCGTGCCCCGGCCAGCTCGCGACGCCACGAAGCCAGTTCGGCGGGCAGACGCAAGCTGCCCAGATAGTACTCAAGCCCCACGCAATCCGGCTCAGGGCCAAAGGGCCCGCCCACCAGGCGCAGCGCCTGAGCCCTCGGGTCACTTCCGGCGACGAAACCGACTGACAGTCGCTTGCTACCACCTTTCCCGGCCGAACGCGTCAGCAGGCCCGGCACTCCCACCAGCGGTAGCGGCCCCTCATCAGGCAGCAGGTCCATACTATAGGTTGTTACAGGCTGCAGGTATATGCGTCGCACCTCGTAGGCGTGGGGCAGCGAGTACGTGCTCTCGTACAGCCAAGCCCCAAAGGTTAGCGAGATCTGCCTAGCCTTGCCCAGGTCCAGCTTTCCGGTCGTGTTCCACATGGGCCTCAGGTCCGTGAGAGGCACACGATGCTTCTCCCAGGTTGGTGAGAGCGGGAAGTTGTACCCGAAGGCGGCGCCGTCTTTCTGTCTCACAGTGACCTCGAGCAGCGTAGTCTGAGCTTGCAGCGACCTGGCCTCCAGGCACAGGGCCCAACCGCGAGTTGGAATGTTCGGGACAGGGCGGCAAGGCACGGTAACTCCGGCGGCGCTCGGTGGAGGACCGAAGCTGCTCATCTCCACACGCAGCGTCGGCTTGCCGTCCACCTCCTCGATGGCGGCCTTGCCCGTACCGACGCCCTCTCCACCGACGGCCAGGGTCGGGGCGTCGCCGGGAGACACCTGCCACAGCACTTCCTCCCTGGTCGAGGCAGTGATCAGATCGCTCAGCGTAAGCGCTTGCCCCGCCGGCAACACCTGCCAGCGCTCACCATCGCGCAGCGCGAGGGCGTACTGGATCTGCGTGCCCCTCAGGGCGGACGCGGGAAGCTTACCCTCGAAGCGGTAGGGCGCCACGCGTGGGATGTCGACGGTGGTCACGTTGCCCTTCTCTCCCACGATCCAGACCTGGGCGCCGTAGGGCTCGCGATCGGCCAGGGCAGCTGTGAACCACCAGACCGGACACTCCATGCCGGCGCGCCAGAGTTGGGGAAGGATGCACCAGGCGGTGGGCGGCGCGCTTGGCCTGGGCGCAGGACAGACATACTCTGCATTGACTTCCGTCGGTGGCGCAGTGTCACGACGGGTCAGGAGCCAAACGCCGTGGCGGACGGCCAGACGGCCCTGCACCGCGGTGACGCTGGGCGACGTCTCGGGTGCCAAGCGACGGGCCGTGAAGTCCGGTCCCAGGTCCGGCAGACGAACCGTCATTGCGCGCTGGACCCAGAAGATCCGCGAGACCTCGCGATTGATGGTGGGCGAGCCGTAGGGGTCGCCCACCCACGCCACGTCAGGGAAGACCTCCAGCCGCCAGCAGCCCGGGCCAAGCCGGTCCAAAAAGTAGCCGCCCGTGCCCTCGTACTGCACGACGGGCGAGGAGCCACATCCCCAGACACGGCGGAGATCCTCGGGCGCCGGGGGCTTCGTTGACGTGTCGTTGCTGTACATGAATTCCTCGGCCGACGCGAGTTCGCTCAGGTCCTCTTCGTAACTAACGCGGAAGTCGCCGAAGCGCGAGTTGGCGGGGTAAGCGCCAAAGCTCTCGCCGCGCGGGAGCAGATGGAAGGCGCGCGAGGCAATCGCGAAGCTCAGGGCCTTCGCCGGCGCGTAGACCAGGTTGAGGTAGTGGGTCTTCCAGCACAGGTTGTAAGGAGCTGTGGGGAGGCAGTCATACTGGAACTGTGCGGCGACCTGCGCGCCCGCTTCCCGGAAGCCGCGAGCCATTGCGGGGTACATATAACTTCCGGGCACGTCGGCCGCGTCGAACTCGTAGATCACCCGAGCCTGGCCGGCGAGGGCGGGGCTTGAGAGGTCCGGGTACCGGGCGACGCGCGGCAGGAAATTGCCCCAAAGGGCGGCCCCCGCCAGGAGGCCGGTCGGGTACCACTGGCGACTGGGGCCGTCGGCTTTGGAGGCAGCTACGGCCTGCTCTCGTCCTCCCCAACAGTTGAAAAACACGGGCTTGGCGCAGCCTGTGCTCCGGATAGCATCCACAAGAGCGTTGATATACCTCACCACCACCTCATCGGAGGTGCCAGGCGGGTATATGGGCTCATTGATGGGTTCGATGCAGACGACTGCAGGGTCGTCCTTGTAGGCCAGCCCCGTGTGCGGATTCACGTGGCTCAGGAACTGGCTGAGGTAACGGCATTGACAGACCCAGGCTTCCTGCTCTGTGGTCATCTGGTGCATGGTGAACCGGGTGGAGAAGCCAACCGGCCTCTCCGGCGAGCCCCACCAAGCTATCGGCGTGAGGAAGGCATAGATACCGCGCTCTTTGCAGCGCCAGAGCAGGTAGTCGAGGAGCTGTAGGTGCTCGTTGTCCAACAGATTGCCCGCCTCGTCCGACATCTCGCAGTCCCAGCAGTGCAGGCGTATCACGTCCAGGCCCAGGCGCACAAAGTGCGCCACGTCCTGCTCGATCACCTTGCGATGGTCGATGTTTAACTTCCTAAGCTCCTGGTAGTGAATCGAAAAGGGCGGGTAGTAGTTCACACCAAACAGAGCAACCTCTGTCCCGTCGTCCGCCCAGCGCAGCACACCGTCCTGGAGCACTGTCGGCCGGTCGGCAGCGCCGCTGCTGGAGAGGAAAATCGTGAGAGCGACAAGATGCATAGCTGTACATCCCTGACGAGACCAACACCGACGTCGTGGTTGGATAGCCGATAGGCCCGGCGAGACATCGTGTTGCCGACGCTTTGGCAAGATAAGACGTCGCCTCGATGCCTTCCTGCCTTCTCCTAAACTATCCTAAACTATCCTACCCAGGCGGAGGCTTCTTCTGTGCTCCGGCGCTCGGTCCTGCCGAAGTCCTCGCGTCTTGGTGCTGGGCATGCGCAAATCCAAGACTTAGCAGCTAAAGGCTACGGCATCAGCTACACTCAGCTGGACACAATCATGCGGCTTCCGGCCCGCCGCACATACTGGGCTTCGGCTTTGTGGGCGAGGCTCACTGGTCGAAATTGTTGATACAGTTGTCTGAGCTGGCCAGCGCCAAGCCGGTTGAGAGGCTGACCGTGGGGCCATGGAGATAGGGAACAACAATGCGGGAAAGCCCTAAGGCTGTGGTAAGGAAGGCGCGGGAGGCCGATCTTGAGGCCCTCCTGGACCTGTGGGAGGAGCTGACCGAGCACCACTGACGCATTAAGGCACGGTTTTGGCGGAAGGCGCTCGACGGCCAAGGCGGGATGCGTGACTGAATCGCGGCCAGCCTGGGCGACGACGATTGCGTCGCACTGGCGGCGGACCTCGAAGCGGAGGTCGTTGGCTTTGCCCACACCATATTCATCAACACGCCGCCCCCGATGTTGGACCAGCGAATCAGGTCGGTGACGGGCGTGGTCATCGCCAAGCGGTCCAGGCGACAGGGTCTCGGCCACCGGCCGGTGCAGGCCTTGGATCCGCGAACTGTTCGAGCGGCGCGCGGAGGAGATACGTCTATCTGTCGCTGTGGGAAACGAACCTACCCACGCGCTCTATCGCGATTTAGGCTTTGCGGACATGCTCTACACAACGTCGCTCTGGTCTTCTGAAGCTGGTAGCGACTAGCTCGCTTGCAATGCCGAGGGAAGGGGTTGCACGTTGACCGGGCCTATACCGCGAGACTACAATGGTTCCCGCTCAGAGGTGAGATCCACATGCCCGAGATCAAGCGCGAGGAAGTCCTGCACGTTGCCAACAACCTGGCCCGTCTAGAGCTCAGCGACGATGAAGTCGAGCGCCTTCAGTACGAGCTTGGGCGCATCATGGAGTACTTCCTGGAGCTGCAGAAGATCGACACGAGGGACGTGGACATCACCTCGCACGTCCTGCCAATGACCAACGTGCTGCGCGACGACCAGCCGGGCGAATGCCTATCCCAGGAGGACGCACTGAGTAACGCGCCCGACAAGATCGAGGGCTTCTTCCGCGTGCCACGCATCCTTGAGGAATAGGACCGCCCCTCTCTACAGCAGCGAGAGGATGGGCAGCAAGCCGGGCAGGCCTGTTGTCTAGTTCCCACGTCCTGACATGCCCAGGCTCCAGCAGAATACGAAAGGCTAAGATTGGGCGGCCTTCGGTCTTTGCTGTTGTCAGTGGCGTATCAGCTTGCTTCTACTACTCCTCTACCACTCGCATCACAGCCGGCCGGTTGGTGCCGCGCACTTCGGGGAAGTACATAAGAGCGGCCGCGCTGGGAAGAACCCGGTACTTGCCTGGTGTCTCGGTCCGCAGCACATAGCTGATGATATGGTCTCCCCGGCGCAGGTAGTCGAAGAAAAACACAATGCGGTTATCCCACACCTCGCGCCGATCCCAGGGCGAGCGGCGCGGCTCATCTTCGCCGACCACGACCTCGCACCCGGCCGGGATGGGCTCCTCCAGGATCGCGTAGCGCAGGTTCTCCTTCACGCGCAGCCACAGCTCCACCTGGATGATGCTGCCGCTCTTTTGCCTATCGCCCTGGACTGGATTCTCGGTGGGCACGCGGAAGGTACGCTTGACGCTGATGTCGCCCGCGATAGGTATGGCTGTCTCGGTGGGCACCAGATAGTGCAGACGTGCGGCCCAGTACACGGTGCCCTGACCTGTCTTCTCGATGCTCAGGGCGTTCTCGCCAGGCTTGAGGTCGGCCGCGGCGATCTTCACCGTCTTGGCGTCGGCGAAGATATCCTCGGCGGTCATGCGCAACTCCTGCACCTGCCTATCACCCAGCTTGACTCGCACGGTGAAGTCAGGCGCCAGCTCCGACGGCTGTGCCTCAAGGTACTTCGCCAGGGCCAGCACAGCCGCGGCCGTGTCCTTGGTCGACGACCATGACTTGCCGCGCCGCGCGGCCATCAGCCATCGCACGGCCGGCACGATGTGCGGGCTTGCGGGCTTGACCTCCAACAGGGCGCTGAGCACTTGAGCCGTGACCTCCACGTCGTTGTCCAGCCACGACCACTTCTCGCGCATGTTCGACGGCCAGTAGACCCCGACGCCGGTCTGCTTCGCCGCGCCCTCAAGCTCACCAACCATGGTGGCCGCAGCCCCCGACAGCACAGCGGCTTGCTTCGTCAGGTCGCCCTGCTGAGCCAGACGCTGCAGCGCGCGGGCCAGACTCGCACGGCTGAAGATATCCAGCTTCGCACGGTCTTCATACAGACGCAAAGCTACCGACAGTGCGGTCTTCAGGGACTCCTTATCCCACACGTCCGCGTAGGCCATCGCCCACAGCAAGTAGGCCTGAGCCTTCCGGTATTCCTCAGCCGCCAGCGCTTGACGCAGGTACGCTATACCCCTGACAAGCGGGACATGTGCCGCCACGTACCCAGCCTCGGCAGCGATCTTCATGCCGTATGTGATGTAGGCTGTGATGTATGGGTCGCTCTCGTCGAACTCCCACCAGTGCCACCCTCCGTCCTGATGCTGGTAGCGGATGAGCTTCTGCAGGCCGAAGCTGACGTACCGCTCGAGATTCTTGGGCTTGGGGCGCTTGGCGCCCAGTTTCTTCAGCGTCCGCGCCACGATGATGTCCGGCAAGAAGCCGTCCATGGTCTGTTCCGCACAGCCGTAAGGGTAGGCAGCCAAGTACTCCAGCGCCTCGAATACAGGCCCGGCCAAGGACGGCGACAGGGTTATCTCCAGGCTTGCACTGCCGGCCATCGCCTCGGCAGGCAAGGAGAGCTTCGCCTCCGAGGAATCCGAGGTCACACCGGCAAGGGCCTCCACGTTTTCGACGCCATCGGCCAGGATGGGCAGAGTCGTCTCCATGGCGTCCTTGGCGCCCTCGCCGCCGTTGGCGCTGACCAGGAAGCGGGCCTTGTCGGGTCCGAGCACCTTGATGGGCCAGGTTACCCGCTCGATGCCGTCCGTTTTGAGCTGGATCGTCCGCTCCGTGGCGCCTTGTACCTCAACGCCCTCGGCCGTCAGGACAATCTTCACCGTCCTGTCCTGCCCACTATAGTTGTGCACGATGGCGGCCGCCGTGCCCTCGTCGCCTTGTACATAGAAGCGAGGCAGAGCAAGCCGCACTAGCAGGGGCAGAGTCGTCGTGACGTCCTTCTTCTCCTCGCCGGCCTTCGTGTCGTTGGTCATGGCGCGCGCCGAGGCCCGCCAAGTCGTCAGGTTGTCGGGCATGTCAAAGCTGAAGTCTGTGCGCCCGTCCGGACCCGTCACCAAAGAGCCAGTCCAGAAGGCCGTGTCGGCGAACTGCTTGCGGACCCGTGCGGGCTCGCCGGAAGGTCCCGCAGGCCCCACCATCCCCGCTGCCTTTGTGGACGCCGCTGGAGGTGACTCTAGCGCCAGCATGTCCGGCGACTCCATGACCGGATGACCGACGTACCTGCGGCTGCCATACCCCCCGCGTCCGCGGGCGAAGGGAGCTTGGAGCGAGTATGTGAAGGTCACCCGGTTCGGCCCTGGTCCATGGAAGAAGTCGAAGGGCGAGGTGGTGAGGTCGGGGCGGATCGCGAACAGGCTCGTGTCCACCACTCCCACACCCAGCTCGGCCGGCAGGCCGCGCCCCGCTGCGTCGCGCACGGTGACGGAGTACATGGCCTTCTGGCCCGGCTCGTAGGTCTCCCGGTCGGGGGCCAGTAGCACCTTCAGCCGCTTGTCCTCGGGGGGCACATCGAGCCCCGCGTTGGCCTGAGTCAGGTTGCCCTGGCGTACCACAGCGAGGCCGAGCGTGACGCCAGGGGCCTGGGCCTCGGAAATCGGTATGCGCAGGTCGAAGTCCTTGGCGCCAAGGCTGACGACTTTGGCGTTGTACAGGAACTCGCCCTCGATGGTCATCAGCGCCCAAGCGCCGACCAGATTGGTCGAGCAGTGTACGAGGGCCACGTCGCCAGGAGCATAGGCCGGCTTGTCAGGCGCGAGCGTCAGGAAGGGCGGCTTGACCTCGGCCTTCTCGATCACGCGGAACTGGGTCTCGGCAAACACCGGGTTGCGCTCGTCGTCCA
>JAKORR010000287.1 GCA_029777735.1 Armatimonadota bacterium
AAACCCTATTCTACTCGGATCCTCTCACTCCACCCGGTCTGATTTCAGGGGGCTAGGTCATGAGCTCCTCCCAGCAATGGGCCAACAGCGTCTCGGGCCGGAGAATGTCTGAGAGCGCTCTCACCTTTCTCTCGGCAGCTGGGCGCTGGGGCCGTGTCATGGAGGCCGACCCTAACGGGATGCTCTTATACCTCGAGGAGCGGCGTGTCAGCTCAGTTCCCGGCCTTTACCAGCCCGTGGAAGTAGTCTAACGCCTCCTGATTCGTCAGGCCGTGAAAGTCGTACACTATCAGGTCGAACTGACGTTGGCCTGGCGCGAGGTCTGCCTGTGTCACAACCACATACCGCCCGTTGTCTGTGGTGATGGCCGCTGGCACAGGATCCCTGAAGACTACGGCGCAGGGCCCCTCGGCCTCCGGGTGCGGCACGTCGTAGGCTTGGTCCAGGAAGAAAAGCCACTTCTCGCCTGGCTTAAGTGTGATGGGCGTACCGTGACCCACTGTCCCGTTGGGCGTGACGACGGCCTTGTCCATGTCCTCCCAGTCACCCCATCCCGCGCTCGGTATGGCAAACAGCTCGATTCGGGCCGACTGCAGCTCGCCTCGCGGTGTGATAGCGCCCCGAAGCTCCAGGCCACCGTCCAGCGTAGGAACCAAGAGAACTGCCACTTCGCCCGCGTCTGTGTCCCAGCGTACCCGCAGCCTTTCGAGTCCATCCTGTGTCACCGTGTCGAGGACGGGGGTGTAGGCGTCCAGCGAAACGCCGTTCACCACGAGGTCAAAGAAGCCCGCATCGTACCAGTTGCGTAGGCTTGGCCCCACCATTCCCAGCCCCGAACCAAAATGCCACTGACTGCGGTGCTTGGTGCCGTCCGCCTCGACCGTCTGGCTGTAAAGCAGTGTGTAGACAAAGGGGCCTCGCCACAGCTCAGCCCTGGTCTCATTGCGCACGGCTCCGTCGGGTAGACGGATGGTGGTCGGAGAGCCGATGGCGATACTGCTGCGGCCTGAGGCCAGGCGCTCGGCCTCCTGGAGCAGTTTCTCCGCCGTAGTACGCATTCGGGTAGCCATGCTGGCCATTTCGTCCTCAGGGGCATCACCTGAGGACGCTCTGGGCTGGGTCGTAGACGCCTCGAAGTCGGCCGCGGCCTGCGCTGCCTGCTGCGCTGCGGCTTGGATCTGCGCTGTAGTCTGAGTGGGGTGGAGTATGTACTCGCGGAAGTCGGGCGACACGAGCCGTGCCAAGGCCGGCCGAACCGCGACCTCCCAGCGCAGATAGGCAGCCGCTCCCTGAGCACCGCAGAAACGGGCGATCGTGTTTTCGCGCAGACGCGTCGCGTCCAGACGGTCAGCGTCCCACAGATACGCACCCCACAGGGCCCAAGGGAACCAGCCGCCACCACAGAGCCAGGCGCTGGAGGTGAGCTTCGGCAGCTCCCGCAGCGCGTCGTAGGCGCCAGGCAGCGGCTGAGTGCCTCGGGAACCTTCCCAGCGCGACAGGTACCACGAGTAAGCCAGGTCGCTCAGGCCGCCCCAGGTCCCGGCAGGACCCTTGTTGCCCGGCGCATTGGAGAAATAATCGTACAGGCCGTTGAACCAGTAGACGTAGTTGGTCAATCCGCTATCGAAGACTTCCTGGAGCCGGTCCCTGTGTACTAGGCAGTGATAGATGCCCACGCCCTGCAACTCCCGGGCCGCGCCCCACTCGCGGAAGTAGGCTTGCCCGTCTATGCCGTAAGACTTCTTCCAGCCCGAGTAGTATGGCGTGGGACAGACTAGGAAGTGCGTGATGCCGCGCTGTCTGCCCACTTCGAGCATCGGGCGTAGCAGTGCCAGTTGCCCCCCCGCAAGAGTGGGATACTTGGCCCTGCAAAGTTCGCACTGCTGCGGATGGTCCACCTGTTCCTGGACGATGTCGTCGAAGAGAAAGATGAGGCCCTGGCATCCGCGATCGAGCAGCTCCTCGGAGTACCTGCGCACGCGGGCCAGGTCATCCTCGCGACAGGGACAGAGGGGGCGGCCTAATAGCTTGCTTGTGCGCCAGTTGGAGATAAGCCCATACAGCAGAATACCACGGCGGCGACACTCGCGCGCCAGGTCTTCCACAATTTGGGGCACCGAGTCCTCACCCTGATCGCCGTAGATTTCCCAGTACAGGGCGTTGTAGCGCCAGCGGGTAAACCAGTCGAGGTGCTTGAGGCCGTCTTCGTCGAGGGCGCGAGGACAGCCTGTGTAGCCGCGCTCTTGCATGGTTGGCCAGTCGCTGATTCGCGCGGGCCGCCAGCACCCGCCGCGGCAGAGCTGAGCGAGGGTATCGGCGCCATAGAGGAGACCAGAGGAACCGCCGGTCAGCAGTATCTCCTCCGGGCCTGCGCCTGGTGTAAGCACGTAGCTCTCTGGGAAGGCGGCGCCGGGAGGCGGTGGGAGCCCGGACCGACGAGCAGCCTCGGATACCGCATCCGCCGACTTGGCTTCAACGAGCCGTACGGTCAAGCGGGCGCCCTCGTCGGCTTGGGGCTTGGCCTGGGTCTCAAGCAGGCCCCGGGCATGGCGAGCTTGCTCGGACTCGCCGCCGATTGCCCGTAGCCTGGTGAAGGCCACGGGCTCACCGGCCCAGGCCACGTGCTTGGGTGTTGGGCACAACACAGGCTGGGCCAGAGCGTCGACTGTCCACAGGGTAGCACACAGCAGGAACAGAGTCATTCACGCATCCCCTCTGGAGGAAACTTTGGAGACACCAGTCAGTATCGAAGCGCGCTCAACCAGTCCGGCAAGAGCCTTCGCGCTTGGGTGGCCAGAACCTCCTACAGGCCCTCCGGACGAGAAGTGCCTCACTGACCGATCTTGCGCGAAGGAATGCGCCTTCCCCCGGCGAACCCCATCGCGTTTCAGCGACCTTGGGCGAGCTTGGGCGAGGACCGCTGAAGGCAAATCGCTAAAGTGTTCTCGTCACACACGGGTCGAGACTGCTGTCGAAGGAGGCCTTCACAATGCGTGTTATGGCAATAGGCGCCAACCCTGACGACATCGAATTCTACGCCGCAGGCACCCTCATCCGGTGCAAGGAGCGCGGGGACAACGTGGTAATGTGCGTCTCGACCAACGGGTCCCAGGGGCACTTCGAGATTCTGTCGCCCCACCTGTCGGCGATACGCAAGCGCGAGGCCCGTCAGTCGGCGCGATTGCTGGACGCAGAGATCATCCTGCTGGACCTGCCGGACGCCGGCCCCTTTCCCTCGCCGGAACAACGTGACTTGTACGTCGAGGCGATCCGCCAGGCGGAGCCTGATGTGATCCTGACGCACTACCCTCTGGACTACATGAGCGACCACTACTACACGTCGCAAAACGTGCTGGACGCCAGCTTTTGGTGCGCTATACCGCAGTATTACACGATGACTCCGGGCAAGGCCGAGATACCTGTGGTGTACTTTTGGGAGCCCATGGCCGGCCTGAATGGTTTCGAACCCATCGAGTATGTGGACATTTCGAGCGTATGGGAGCGCAAGGCCCAGATGCTTCTGTGCCACCAAAGCCAAGCCAAGTGGCTTGCCGAGCACGATAACATTGACTATGTGGACTTCATGGCTAAAAGCGCTCGTTTCCGGGGGATGCAGTGCGGTGTAGAATACGCAGAGGCCTTTCTGCCCATGATGCGCTGGCCACGTGTGCGGGCCGAGCGTTTGCTCCCGTGACTGATGGACAGCAGCCGAGGCGCCAGGCAATCGGAATAGCCCCTGCAGAAGGTGATAGCCTTGACAGCTCGGATTGGACCGATGGCCTTAGTGTTGGCTCTTTGCGGCTTGGGGACCTTGCTTGTCTCGGGTTGCGGGGGCGATGGCGCAGCACAGTCCATACCTGTGGTCTCGACCTACAACCAGGACACGCTGTGGACGGAACTGTTTGGCTCTGACAGGCCGCGAGTGGTAGACATACGCAGCGCGGCTGATTTCGCCATCAAGCACCTGCCGTATTCGGAGAACGCGCCGAACGGTGAAGGCATCACACCCGAGGGTGTGTCGCAGGCTGCGGCGGGGGATCTGGTCATCGTCGGTCAGACACAGGCCGCTGCGGCACTGGTAGCGGACCGGGTTATTAAGGAGGGCGGAACAGCCAAGGTCCTCGCCGGCGGTCTGGCTCGGTGGCGGCATGGTCTTGACGTCAACGACGGGCAGCTAAAGGCTTGGATAGAGCAGAAGCGCAAGATGACAATGATTGACGTGCGCACGACGGAGGAGT
>JAKORR010000288.1 GCA_029777735.1 Armatimonadota bacterium
GTGAGGACCGCATACTCTACCGGGAGGACAGAGCACGAGGCCATACAGATACCTTGGGACACAGTGCGGGCGATCCTGGGGCACGACCACACAGGCGCCCCTGATGAGGACCGACGGCTGGTGGATGCACTGCTGGCCGCTGGTGCCCCCGAGTGGGTACGTGACGCGGAGGGTTGGGTTGATGAGCACGGCTGGGGCCTGATCGGTCCAGAGTTTGCAGGGGCGGGCGAGGATGACTGACGTCCCCCGCCCCAAGCACCACCTAATCGAGGCCGGGCGCAGGTATCCCGAGGCATGGCGGCTCATCGACGAGATGCGGGCCGCAGAAAGCGATCCGCATACTACCCCTCCGTCAGAAACGAATCCCCCATTGTATCCCCCACCGCGGCGGCTCGTCGCGTCGCAGCTCCAACCCGGCCTGCAGCGTCCCGCCAGCCAGGGACCGCCGGACACTCACGGCCAAGCCACCGGCCGGTGTCACGCCGGCTGTGACGTCTCCGGGTCGGGCGATGGGGATGAGGATTTTGGGTCCGCTAGGTCAGCTACCCTACCCACGATACCCTGTCCCTTGAGCCGCTCCAGGGTGGCCTCGACAATGCTCTCGACGTAGCGACGGATGTCGCCTACGGTCTCAACCAAGACTAGACGGGCCTCGGTGTCAAGCTGGGCCAGTACCTGCTTCACCACCTGTCGCCCTAGGGCCACTAGCTCGTCCCGGCTGGCCCGTCCCTCGGCCACTGCCTGTCGCAGTTCAGCCGCGGTCGTGCTCTCGGCGGCCAAAACGGCTACTTCGGCCAAATAGGCGACTCGTGCCAGTGCGCGGTCGGCCAACTCATGGTCGATGCGCTGGTCCAGGGCCTCCTTGGCACGACGGATGTAGGCCAGGGCATAGGTAGCGCCAAGTGACAGCAGGGCCAGCAGCACCGTAACGGCCAACTCTCGCAACTCCGTAATGACGATATCCCACATGATTGATACCTCCTAGCTGTACGCTCTCTTCAACCATCCAATCAAAAACGCCCGCGACTGCGGGCGCTGGGCTGCGATGCGGTCGTAGTGATGTGCGGCTAGCCACCTGAGCACCTGGAGCAAGCGCCTCGGGTCGGCCTTGTTA
>JAKORR010000289.1 GCA_029777735.1 Armatimonadota bacterium
CGCCACGCTGGCGTCCGCCAGACTGTCGCCGTTGCACCTACTGCCCTGCGCTCAATCGTCGGCCAGCACCCCCCTCCGCCGCCACGTTAGTACCCAGTCTGATTTCTCTGTCCCGTAGCCGTGGTCCTCCCCCAACGTCCCTATCTCGACCTCGATCTCCACGCGGAACCCGCCGCCGGTCAGGCCATCGGCCAGTACCCGAATGCGTAGACCCTCCACGGCGTCAAACTCTGGCACACCTGCGAACGCAAACACGGCGTCCGCTGAGTGGTCCACCTCGAGTATCCCCGTCTCGCCGGCATCAAGGTCCACAACTATGTCCTCACGCGTGATTTCCGTCAGGGCGTTTCCTCGTGTCCAACGTAGTGGTGCCAGCATTAAGATTCACCTACTTCCCGCAGAATCTTGCCGATTATATCTGGCGGTTCTGGCCCGCTCGGCGTGCCGCCCTGGTCTACCCGGTAGGCCCATACCCGGGCAGTGGGCGTCTCGTGGGTCCCGCCGATGTACAGACTGTCGCCGTGTTCGAGTAGACAGTACCCATCCAGCATTCCGTCCACGTTGTAGGCCGCTATCCAGGCGCTGGTGCCGCGTCGCCACAGGTGCAGACCTGATCCCACAGCCCAGCCGTAGCTCATCGCGCTCGCCAGCGCCCGGTGGCACACGGCCGCGTTGTGCTCGTGTACCCACGCAGAGCCCGTGTACCGCCACACGCCCCCCTCGCCAGCAGCGTACCAGGTCGCACCGAGCTGTCCGAGCCAGCAGATCTGGCCGGCACCCGGTAGCACCATCTCGGTCCATGATCCGGGGGCGCCCGACACGACCTTCCCGTCGCGCGTGCCGAGCAAGTACACGCCCGCCGCGCCCGGCGTGAGCGCCGTCACATCATACGCCGCCGCACCAAGCAGCTTCGCAGAGGGCCACGTGAACCGATACAGGCTGTTCTCGCCCCAGCAGAGTAGACTGCCGGACGCCTCCACCGCCAGCACGCCGACCTTGATCGGCATCCCGAGGATCACCGTCACGTCGCCGGCATCCAGGTCCATCACGATCAGGCGCTGGTCGGTGGCGACGTAGACCTTCCCGTCCGTGTATGCGCAGGATGCGAAGTCCTCGGCGGTCTGAGGGTCCTCGTCAACCACGAGTGACCACGCCGCGCCAGCGAGTTTGTAGACAGCCGGCGGCCAGGTGACGGCATATACCGTCTGCCCGACCGTGAATAGTCCCCGTACGGCGTCCGCTGCGAGGTCCCAGTAACCGATCTGGACCTGTGGCACCGCCTGCAGGCCCCACTTGATCGTGGTCGCGCTCGCCGGTATGGCATGGGAACGGTTCAGCGGGACGCGCGTGTAGTCGTCGAAGTCGCCGCTGTCACTGTTGATGATGTACCCGCCGGAGACGTTGTAGCGGTAGCGCGGGTCCTCCGGTGGATCGTCGAGGTGGACGGCGAGCATCCCGAGGACCGGCGTACGGGTTAGGGCCAGAGGCGTCGTGAAGAGGCCCTTCGTCGTGTCGGCCAGCCCGTTGGCGAAGGCGAGGTTGATCGCCGAGTAGGCCGCGTTGCCAGCCGTGTCCCACACCCAGGCGGTGATGTTGTGCCAGCCGTTGCTCCAGTCGCGGGTGTCGAGCTGATAGGTCTTGATTGTTTCGGTGCCTGAGACGGACCATTCTTGCACCAACCCACCATGTACGTATAGCCGCAATATCCTCAATCCACGATCGTCCTCAGCGGTGACATGAACAGGGACAATGCCCGCCACCGTCATGTTGTCTGGTGGCGCTGTAATGTGTACTTCGGGTGGATTGTCTTCGGCTTCTGGTGGTGGTGCTGAACCATTGGCAACATAGACAGTGATGCTGTCGCTATCAATAGCGGTCAGGCCATCGTGGGCTTCTGCGCGTATTGTATGCGTGCCGTCGTTATACTTTGTGGTGTCGACGGGACCGAAGCGATATTGTTGACCATAGTTAGGGACATTCAGCGTCCCCACTTGGTAACTATCAATGAACGCTTGGACTGTGTACGGTTTGGTGCCGCCCGAGACAGCGACCAGCAGATAGAGTGATTCACCGCTGACGTGGCTCTGATCCGATGGCTGAAGGATCGTACAGATGAGATCGCTTGGCGGGGGGAGCGGTTCGTCCTCGCCAGCTACCGTCACCTCAGTATCCCAGGTGTCGCTTCCAAGACCGTCACTATTCCATACCTGGACTCGCACCGTGTAATCGCCTGGTGCTACATCATGGAACCGATACCATGTACCTCTGCCAGCTTGAAATTCTGAATCGTAGAGAACCGTTCCCTCCGAGAGTAGCTGAACCTGATATCCGTTCTGATCCAACGCCTCGGCATCTGTGTAATCCCAGTACACCTGCACATCCGTGCCATAACTCGTCGCCGAGAGATGCTCCATCCACGGACCGCGTTCGAGCTTCCAGATCCGCATGTCGTCCACTGCATACACCGGATCGCTCACACTCATTGAGCAACCACTATCTATCCGTTGTGGACTCTGGCCAGGCATCCGCCTGCATTCAACTGTATCCTGCCAGTAGGGACGATCCCTCGAAGCTACGTACACCCGCCTGGGGCTGGTCAGGGCACCATAGCATGTCCAGGCAGATCGATCTAACCAGTCCCAACCGCCGTTGCTGCTTGGCCGTGCAGGCTGGGCTGGTCCCTCGATCTTGGTCCACGTGTTATCGGCATTTAAACGATACAGTTCCCATTTGTTCTGAGCGATACAACAGAGATGCAGAGTCACACCATCAAGATCTGCCAACCAGCCGCGCCCCGTGCGCACCGGCGACACCGCGGCCGATATGGCCCCAGGTACATTAAAGACATCGCCCCAGTCGCCAGTGGCTGGATCAAAAAAGGCAGCCAGGGCAGGCCCTTGCAGGGGCACATCCCAGACCGTCAGGATCCGGCCGTCAGGATGAGGCGCACTTACCAGGTGGTCTGCCCAAGGCCACACTCCAGGGCAGTCATACGTAATCCATTCATCCGTCTGTGGATCATAGACTGCAGCCCGCGGATGTTGATCTTCAAATCCTGTCTCTTGATTCCACGATATGAAACATAGCCGGCCATCATCTAGAGCGTAACCCCGTACGTAGTTTTGCTTCTCTGGGCCATTTGCCAGCTGTTGCCAGGCACCATCCATCCAGCGGTGCAGTCTGCCGCCATGCGTGCAGTGGTAAAGGATCTCGTTGGAGTAGACCACAGTGGAAATGCAGCCAGGCGCCCAATCTCCTTCTGGGCGGCGGTGAAGACGCTGCCATCCCCTGGGCTGATGTTGCAGTGGTGGGGGTGGTAGTGGCGGTGTTCCTTCGACCTCTTCCACCGTGGGGGCCGGGGAAATACCCGACACCAGGTCCCAGGGATTGCCGGGCAGCTCGCTCTCGCCGGTCAGGTAAGCCGGGAACATTGGATCTTCTTCATTCAGTGCCCCCCAGAGCACCCAGCGCGACGTCGGATAGGTCGTGGCTGCCCAGAAGAGATATGGCCCCGTCTCTCCCTTGCGGTAATACGCCTTCCCGTTGAACGTCCCGGCCTCGACGTACAGACCGTTGTAGCTCGCATCCCCGGCGCCACTGACGAACCAGCTACTCACGACTGATGCCTCCTCCAGCAGAATCGGCACCAGAATCTCGATCGGCGGTTCCGGCGGCGGTTCCAGCGGTTCCTCCGCCAGCCATCGCTCCAGCCACGGCGTCCCGATATACACCCCCGCCACCAGCACCAATGCCAGAATGCATATACAGACGTTCTGTTTCCGGGTAGTGGACATGGTAGTTCGCCTCCACTACCATTATACCCTGTCGTCTCTTCATGGGAGCCATCTCAATCGCGCCGTAGCAAAACCTCGATCTGCCAGTACTGGCCCATCGGCACATCGACATTGTTTAAATAGTAACTCCCCGTGTCCACAATGCACGTCCCGTCGGTATA
>JAKORR010000290.1 GCA_029777735.1 Armatimonadota bacterium
ATCCTGGATGAGGCCTCAGCAGAGCTGGACTCCGAGTCCGAGGCGCTGATTCAGGAAGCCTTGGAACGGCTGATGCGCGACAGGACAACCTTTATCATAGCCCACCGTCTATCCACAGTGATGAACGCCGACGAGATAGTAGTGCTCGACCAGGGGCGGATAGTGGAGCGTGGCAGGCACGCCGAGTTGGCCACGGCGGGTGGGTTATATGCGAAACTTTGTGAGGTGCAGTTCAGACGAGCACAAGACAAAATCGACGAACATCTGGCAACGGCGCGGCGGGATCTGAACAAGTAGGCGAAGAGCAGCAGAAGCGTCCGCGGAGAACGCGGCGACGCTCTCAAACTACTCTCCCGCCAAGCGATGCCCGGTCGGTCATTGTCGTCAACGTGAATCCCTGGGAGACGCGAGTAGCCATCCTCGACGATGGTCGGTTGGTCGAACTACTGGTTGAACGTGAGCAGGCAGTAGTGGGAAACATCTACAAGGGTGTAGTAGAGAACGTCGTGCCGGGTCTCGATGCCGCCTTTGTGGACTGTGGAATGGAGCGCAACGTCTTTCTCCACGTAGCCGACGCTCTCCCCGTTGATCCTATTAAGAGCCGCGACGGAAAGCTCCCTCGAATCTCCGAGGTGTTGCACCAAGGCCAGGAGATCATCCTGCAGGTGACCAAGGGGCCCATCGAGAGCAAGGGAGCACGGGCAACCGCTCGTGTTTCGCTCCCAGGGCGTTATGTAGTCCTTATTCGCGACGGTCACGGCACGGTGGGCATATCCAAGAAGCTCGAGGACGAGGAGGAGCGTCAGCGTCTGCGGGAGCTGGCCCACCGGTTGAAGCCCAAGGGCTGGGGTATGATCGTGCGCACGCGAGCCCAAGGCGCGGGAAGGGGCGAAATAGAAAGCGATATACGCTTCTTGATGCGCACCTGGCGGACGATCGAACAGCGTGCACGCCAGAGCAAAGCCCCCGCCCTACTATACGAGGACCTGAGCCTAGTCTTTGAGATTCTCCGTGATGTGGTCGATCAGCGAGTGCGGCAGTTGGTGGTCGACGACAAGCCCACCTATGACCGGGTGCTAAGGCTGCTGAGCCACATGGCTCCAGAGCTGTCTGACCGCTTGGAGCTCTACCAAGGTGATGAACCGATCTTTGTCAAGTACGGCATCGAGCGAGAGCTCGACCGTGCGCTGCGGCCACGCGTGTGGCTCCCGAAGGGCGGGCACATTACCATCGAAGAGACCGAGGCACTGACCACTATCGATGTGAACACCGGCAAGTTCACCAGCACAGGATCGCTGGCGGACACGGTCCTGCGCACCAACCTTGAGGCCACCGAGGAGATCGCCCGCCAGCTCCGGCTACGGGACATAGGCGGCATAGTCGTCATCGATTTCATCGACATGGACAAACGGGAGCACCGCGAACGTGTCATGGAGGCCCTGCGCCAAGCCTTGGCCGAGGATCGAATGCGCACGCGTGTTATGCACATTACCCGGCTAGGTCTTCTCGAGATGACCCGCAAGCGCACGGATGTGTCTCTCAGCCATGTTCTGCAGGACCAATGCCCCTGGTGCCAGGGAACAGGCCGTGTGCTGAATGCTACGACGATGGCGACACGTATAATCACGGATCTGCGACGGATGGCTCGTGGGTCCAAGGCTGAGGCCTATGCAGTCACCGTGGAGCCGCAAGTGGCGCTATCTTTGATCGGCCCCCACGGTGAGTTAACTGACGTGATCGAGCGCGACGAGGTTGGGCATCCCGTGCTGGTTCGCGCCGACAAGTCGTGCCACAGGGAGCGCTATGAGATCTCTCCCGGGACACTTCAGTCACTGGAGCGCAGCTTCGGCTTCCTGGTGGCCGGTGACACTGTGGACATCACGCCGGCCGACGTTCTTGCGATCCCTCATGAGAGTCTCCTAGCGATCGTACGGGGGATCATCGTGGAGGTGCCCGATGCTTCGCCGAAACTCACCGAACCTATGCGCGTGCGAGTCGTGAGGGCCTCGAGATCCTATGCACGCGCAGTGGTGGCGGGTCAAAAGCAATGCCAGACAAGGTCCTGAGAGGCTAAGAGGCGAGGGTTCTCGGCCACCACGCCATAGCGACGCTCGAAAAAGATATGCAGAGACAGGTACGGGCGGTTGATGGGATGTCGGGGAGGCTGGCGTCGTCCCAGAAGCCCGGGAGCTGGCCAGAGTGCTGCAAAACACTGGCTGCGGGGGAAGGATTCGAACCTTCACTAACTGGTCCAGAGCCAGTCGTGCTACCCTTGCACTACCCCGCAGTGTAGGAAAATTATACCCTCGCCCGGCAGCGCCGTCAACCTTTCCAGTCTGTCAGAGAACCTGTGGCTGGTGTCAGGCGTCCTTGAGCCGAAAGGAAAGCCCGTGGTTGACCTTGCCAGAAATTCAGATTCACCAAGCGCACGACAGACTTGGGACTGTGTGCCCACAATGACCAACAACAGATGCGCGGTGCGTGTCTTTTCACTCGTGGCTCTCGCCCTGCTGTTCTCCTCGCTAGCTTTCAGTGCTCAACCCTTGCAGATCCCTTGGGGGCCAGTGCTGGGAGACATGAGCCCCACGCGGGTGCTCGTCTCATGGACAACCAATCAGCCATCGCGCGGCCGTGTCCTGTGCGACGGGCGGGAGTTCAGGAGCCCTGATACAGGTCTCTACCATTCGGCTGAGCTTGAGGGTTTACAGGCCAGCGCCGAGCATGAGTACTACGTGGAGGCCTTTGCCGGTACCCAGCGCGCTCAGAGCGACCGCTACGTTTTCCGCACGCCGCCAGTGGACTTGACCGAATGGTCCTTCGTGGTGGTTGGCGATACCCGCTCAGGGCACAGCGAGCATCGTCGGATAGTGGACGCGATCTTGCGGGTGACGCCGCGACCTTGGATTTTGCTGCACACCGGTGACTTGGTGGCGGATGGGCTCAAGGCAGAGGATTGGAACCCATTTTTTACCATCGAGCGGCCCCTTCTTGGCACTCTGCCCTTCTACCCTACCTTGGGCAACCACGAACACGAGAGCGAGATCTACTTTAGGTCGCTGCCCATACCGCCGGGCGGCGGTCCCTACAGCCGGTCCTGGTACTACTTCCCCTTCGCGAATGCTCTCTTCGTGGTCTTGAATAGCTGCGCTGCACCTGAGCCCCAGGTTGGGTATCTGGAGCAGCAGCTTGCGGCCGCACAGCTCCACGGCATTAAATGGCGCTTTCTGATGTGGCACTCGCCTCCCTTTTCGACGAGCAGACGTGGCGGCGACGAAGCTCTACGTCAGCACTGGGTACCAGTCATCGACAAATACGGCGCGACCGCGGTCTTTTGTGGCCACGATCACTTCTATGAACACAGCTTCCGCAAGGGAGTACATTACGTGACCACCGGCGGTGGAGGCGCACCGCGTTACCCCTCGAACGTCAAGCCCAATCCCTATGCCCTCAAGTCCGCGTCGGTGCTTCACTTCGTGCAGGTGCTTGTTGCTCCCTCATCGGTGACGGTGAAGGCCTATCGGGTCGACGGAAGCCTGATCGAGCAGTTCGTCATACGGTAGCCGAGTGAGACGGCGTCAGTTGCAGGGAGGCTGCTGGGCAGTCAGAGGCCTACAGAGGTGATTGCGCATGCCTGATATGCTTGTGTCCCTGGTCCACCTGCCGCCTGTGGGGGATCTGTTGGCCGACCTGCGACAGCAGGGCATTTTGCTTAGGCGCGTAAACCCCTGGGAGTTGACCGACTTCCGCGAGTTCGTCGAGGGGGCGTTCTCGCGGGCCTGGGCCGACGAGTCGAGCATTACCCTGGCCAACAAGCCCGTGTCGGTCTTCATCGCGACGCGGGGAGGCCAGATTGTAGGCTTCGCGGCCTACGAGTGCACCCGGCGCAACTTCTTCGGCCCCATGGGCGTCGTGCCGGCGTTGCGCCTTAAGGGTGTCGGCAAAGCACTGCTGTTGGCCTGTCTGTATTCAATGCAGGACCTGGGTTACGTCTATGCCATCATCGGGGGCGCCGGGCCAGTGGACTTTTACGCAAAGACCGTGGGCGCAATACCCATTCCCTTTGATGAGGGGAAGGGAATCTACCCACTGACGGAAGACCCACGCTTCGCCGCAGAGTAG
The DNA here is from genome assembly GCA_029777735.1 of Armatimonadota bacterium. Taxonomy (GTDB): domain Bacteria; phylum Armatimonadota; class Zipacnadia; order Zipacnadales; family FEN-943; genus JAKORR01. Next base: position 4,120 of record JAKORR010000290.1, read on the forward strand.
TCGCGGGGCCTTCACCATGTCAGAGGAACATACTAGGATTCTTGTCGTCGGTGGCGCAGGCGGGGTAGGCAAGGGCAGCCATCTGCCGGCCATCGCTTCGTTACCGGCCATCGATCTCGCTGGTGTCGTGGACGTCAGCGACGAGGCGCTGCGCGCAGTGAGCGAGGAATATGGTTGCCCGGTCTACATGGACCTGCAAACCGCCCTAGACAGCGTGGACGTCGATGTCGTGGACATCTGCTCGCCCGACTTCGCGCACGCGGAGCAGGCTCTGCAGGCCGCTCGCAGCGGCAAGCACGTTCTCTGCGAGAAGCCTCTAGCGCTGACCATCGAGGATGCCCTGGCGATCCGCGAAGCGGCCCGGGCCTCAAAGGTCAAGGTGATGGTGGCGCAGGTGATGCGGTACCAGTCGCGCTGGCGTTCGCTTCAGCGGGCGGTGGCCGAGGGAAGGGTTGGGAGTCCCGTCTTTGGCCGGTTCACAATGCGGGGGGCTTTCTTCTCCTACCCGGCCAACAGCTTCTACAGAACGCCCGAGAGCCTTGGGGAGATTGTGCACAACGGGATGCACTACTTCGATACGCTGGCCTGGATCCTAGGGACGCGACCCGCCTGGGTATCGGCTGAAGCCTTAGAGCATTATCCGCTCGACGACCGGCTGCCGGGTCCGAACTACTGGAACATTCAAGTCGGTTTCGAGAGCGGCGCTCTCGGGCATATCGAGGCTAACTTAGCCCTGGATCAGCCGCGGGGCGTCCGGGCGGAACAGGCCTGCTTTATCGTGGGCACACAGGGCACGATATCGTCAGACGGAGCCGACGCCGCAATTGTGGAGCAGTGGGATGGGCAGTATTCGTGGCCCGCATCGTGGCCTAGCGGTGTGGTCCAGAGCTTTGCCGACGAGATAGAGGATTTCGTGGCGGCTGTGCGCCAGGACGGCCCACCAAGCGTGGGGCTGGACTGGTCCATACGCATCCTAGAAGCATGTCTCGCCTGCCTCGAAGCGGTCCGCGAGAGACGTCGGGTCGATCTGGTGTACCCCGAGGCCGCCGACCGCAACGTATCTGAGCTCGCGGAGATGGAAGAGGACTAGTGATTTGCCCCATGGGAAGCTTGCCAGAACCGGCGGGAGTCGGTGTGGTCGGCGTGGGTGTGCGGGGCCAACACAGCTATGAGGTATGGCTTGCTGAACGCTCCGACTGTCGTGTGGTAGCCGTTGCGCAGCAGCCTATCCCCTCGCCTGTGATGCTTGAGGGCAAGGACCCCGCGGGCTGTGCGCGCGAGTGGGCCAGCAAGCTGGGGGCGGAATTCGTAGACGACTGGCGTGAGGTGATCGCCAGGCCTGACGTGCATCTGATAAGCCTTATGGCAGATCCCCAGACCGCGCCAATGGTGACCGAGGAAGCGACGCGCTGCGGCAAGCCGATACTCCGAGACAAGCACCTTGCGGCCGATCTGGCAGGAGCGAGGCAGGTGCTGGAGGATTGCGAGGCTGCGGGCCTAGAGATGCTTGTGACATACAACGTGCGCTATCTTGCCGCTGTTCAGCAACTGCTCCTACAACTGCGTTCCGGGGCCATCGGCAGGCCACTGAGCGTCACCTTCGTCTATCTCGTGGGCGGCGGGCCGCTGGCGGGCTTTGTTGGTACGCGGGAGTACGCTCAGCGCGTCGGCGGCGGTGAGATGACGTGCTTCGGCTCTTACGCCCTGGATGTTATCCTCGAGATCTTCCCCGAACTTCCCGAGCGGGTCACCGCGAGCCAGGGGACCCTCTTCTACAAGGACTACGCGCAGGCTGGCCTGGAGGATCTGAGCCAGGCGACCCTACGCGTCCCGGGTGGGGGCGTGGCCCATGTCCTTACAGGCCGCACCACTACGAACCCGGCTCCAGCCTGCTACTTCCACCTCGACGTGATGGGCGAGAAGGGCTTTCTGCGTGCTCTTGGGCCGGAGCCACAGCATCTGTGCTTCGCTGACGGCGTTCAGGCGGTGCCCTGGGAAGACGCTGCGGCTGTGAGGGCAATGGTGGAAGACTTCCTCGTGCGCCTGCGTCTAGGCCTCCCGTCCCCCATCCCGGCGCGCAGAGGGTACGATGTGCTACGAATCGTGAAGGCTGCCTACCTGTCCC
>JAKORR010000291.1 GCA_029777735.1 Armatimonadota bacterium
CGTCCCGACCGCATCCGGCTCGGTGAGCTGGGCCTCCTGACCCATCAGCCTGGACACGCGGCCGTGGGCCACCGTCGAGGAATTCGACTCCGCCCGGGCTACGCTTGATGCGTGGCGGGTCAAGCACTGCCTCAAGACGATTAAGGACTGGCAGTCACTCGACGAGGCGATCCAGCTGGGCCTGATCCGCTCCCGCTGCGTGCTGAGGGGAAGCCGACGCTCAACGTTGTCGAGGGTAAGCCCACCAGCGATCTGCTACGTCGCGCCTTCCTGCGGGCGTATGCCCATGAAGCGCTGGGGCTGGCTGAGACCTACAGCTATCCGGCACTGGCGCGGTGGCTGACCGATCTGGGGTATCCGACCAAGGTGTCCGAGCCGCGCAGCGCCAAGTCGCAGGAGGTGGTGCTGGCCTGCGTGCCGCGCACCCAGGACGTCATGGTGCTGTTTGAGCGGCTGCAGACGGAGTTTCCGGGCGGAGTTGGAGAGCTTGCTGGCGGGGTGAAAAGGTCGGGAGTGGCTGGTGGACTAGTTGGGTAGGGTCATACTCATGCGAAGAAGATAGTGAGTAAACTAGCGCCTTTGGCCTTGCGCCCTGCTCCCTGGAACCCTCTCGTTCATGTTTGAACAAGCCTTCAAGAATATCGACGACGCGCTCTGGAAAGAGAGTGGTTGCACCACCGAACTCGACTACACCGAGCAGACTTCATGGCTGCTCTTCCTGAAATACCTGGACGGGCTGGAGCAGGACAAAGCCGCCGAGGCCATGCTGGAAGGCAAGCCCTACAGCTACATTCTCGATGCCCAGTACCGCTGGGAAAGCTGGGCCGCCCCCAAGGATGCCGACGGCAAGCTCGATCACAACACCGCCATGACCGGCGACGATCTGGTGGACTTCGTCGACCGCAAGCTGTTTACCTACCTGCACGGGTTCAAGCAGCGCGCCACCGGCCCCAACACCATCGAATACAAGATCGGCGAGATTTTCGGCGAGATCAAGAACAAGATCCGCAGCGGCTACACCCTGCGCGACATCATCGACCACGTGGACGAACTGCGCTTCCGCTCCCAGGTCGAGAAGCACGAGCTGTCGGCCCTCTACGAAGAGAAGATCAAGCGCATGGGCAACGCCGGGCGCAACGGCGGCGAGTACTACACCCC
>JAKORR010000292.1 GCA_029777735.1 Armatimonadota bacterium
AAGCATGGCCCAGAAGCATCAGCAGGGCTTGCGTGGAGACGTCCTTATGCGGCGAGCGTCAAGCCTTGACTGTCCGAGGGCAGTGGCTTTGACGCCTCAGCAGTGCGTGCCAGAAGCCTCTTTTGTCCTCACGTTCCTCCTCTAGGTTCAGGAAGTCAAAGTGCCCATCAAAGAGGGCGTGCAGGTCCTGCGCCGTGAAGAAACGCCGATAGGCCCCGTGGGCCAGATGCCACGAGCGCTTCTGGGGGCCGAAGCTCTCAAAGGCCGTACTGAAGACGCTCAGTAGCAAGTACCCTCCCGGCTTCAACACGTTTTCCACCGCCGCCAGATAGTACGGCCAGTCAGCTCGCCTCTGGTGGTGCAGACAGCCGTAGTCGAGCAACGCGTCAAAGGAACACGGGCGGAAGGGGAGAGCATACAAGTCGCCCACTAGGAAATGCAGTAAGGGCTTGAGGTCGGGTGGACGAGCCTGATCCTGGGCACGGACGACGGCCAGCAGTTCATAGTCTACGCCGACCACGAAGAAGCCCATCTTTGCGGCCAATAGGCTGTGCCGGCCCTCGCCACAGCCCAAGTCCAGCAGGCGCACCCCGCTGGCCCCGCCGCCCAGGCGCGTCACGTGCGTTAGGTTCCGGGCGACATAGGGCGAGGGCTCGACGGCCGCCCAACCGTGGCGGCCGGATTCGTAGGCCTGTCGAAAGTAGCGGCGATTCTCCTCGTAGGCGCTGCGCATAGGTCTGGCCACTCTCGAAACTGGTGATCCGGTCCAAAGACCAGAAAGGCGAGAAGAGAGCAAAGTTGGAACTGCTGGGCCACTGACGACTTCCGGCCAATCTTCTGGTAAGAAGCGCCCTGTCGCGATTTTAGAAGGCAGCAAATAATTATACTCCTCTTGTTTAGCCAGCTCCAGAGGTGAAATGTTCGGGTCTAATCGACTGCCGAGCTATCCACTTTGCGTGTCCGTGGAAATCAGGACGGGTGGAGTGAGAGGATCCGAGTAGGATAGAGGCTTGAAGGAGGGCCTTCTTGACGTTGCTGCGCAACGTCGAGAGCAGGCGGTACAGCGAGGAGCAAATCGTGCGGATCCTGAGGAAAGATCCATGGCAGGCCGGTGGCGGAAGAAGTTCGGCGGGATGGAGGGGTCGGAGGTGAGGCGCCTGAGGGAGCTGAAGGCGGAGAATGCTTGCTTGCGGCGGATTGTGGGCAGCAGGCGATGGATCTAGCGCTGAAAGAGCTGTTGTGGGGAAAAGGGTAAGCCCTGGGCGCGAGAAGGCCGCGGTGCGGAGTTGGTTGGAGGGAGTGGGCTGGGAGACGATCTTCATCACACCTGGCAGCCTGTGGGAGAACCCGTGTGTGGAGAGCTTCCTTGGAAAACTTTGAGACGAGTGTCTGAACTGCGAGGTTTTTGCCAACCTGGGGGAGGGACAGGGGTGGAGCGTCTAGGGTGAGGGGAGGCAGCACAGAGGAAAAGACGTTTTCGTCTTTCGTAACTACTCACTTTGCGGTGTCAGGTGGAGGTGTAGAAGGAGGCTGTGGGTGATGGAGGGGCCGAGGGCGTCGATAAGTGTTTCGAGGGGGCTGCGCCTGTGTTTACGTGCCGTCTTGAGAACCGTAGCTACGGTCGCAGAGGCCTCCACGCCCCAGGTTGAGCGGAAGCCGCCGGAGACTTTGCGATGTACCACCGACTTGCGCAGGGCCTGCTCCGAGGCGTTGTTAGTTGTCATTATTATCAAGAGGCACATCCTCGCGAGACAGGTAAGGGTGAACAGGCTGGCACGATTGGGCTTTGGGCTCTTCGAGGGAGGAAGGGAAGAGTTCGTGTGGTCTTTGGCAGCCCGGTGAGGCTCTCAATCCGCGCCTCCAACTCAGCAACGTGGGCCTCAAGCTGCTTAATGTACGCCTACTGCCGCTCAAGGACTTCTTGGTGCCGGAGGATGATCTCGATCAGTTCGTCCTTCGACAGTTGCTCAAGCTGTCCGAGGCTCATGCGCGGCATGGTGGCGACTCCTGGTGCGATGCTGACTGCGGGTGTGGGCTTCAGTA
>JAKORR010000293.1 GCA_029777735.1 Armatimonadota bacterium
AACAGAATGGCATGAACTCATTCGCTACACGTGCCAGGAGGACGCGGCGACCATGCGGCGAACGTGTTCCTCTGGAGGTGGGCGGCGATGTTGGAGCAGTTGACGCTGATCGAGGCAGGCGCGGCATTGGGCATAAGCCCGGATGCTGTGAGGATGCGCATCAAGCGGGGCAGTATGCAAGCCGAGAAGGACGCGGAAGGCCGCTGGCTGGTATGGGTAGACGTGGAGCAGGCGGCGGCTGAACGTGAGGCAGAACGTGAGCCCGACGCGACAGGGGAACGTGAGCCGGAACGTGAAGGCGAACTGAGCGCGGAGGCCTTGCAGGCGCGGGTGGCCGTCCTGGAGGCCCGGCTGGAGGCCATCGAGAGCGAAAGGGACTTTCTCAGGAAGCAGGTGGATACTCTCGTTTTCGCGCAAGGCATGGCGGCGCAGAAGGCCCTGCCGAATCCGGCGCGGCGAAGCTGGTGGGCGAGGCTGGTGGGCGGTAGTGCATGACGCGGCTGCATTGCATGAGGTAGTTCGGCGCTAGGCCTTCGAGGCCTTCCGGGCGGGTGCGTGGGCGCGGTTCGGCGCGACTGGCCGTGTCTATTAGGCTATTACGCTGGCATCTGTACGAATAGTTGACAGTCTATTTCATACGTGTTATTCTGTAATTAGGGGAACTGTCTCTGTTCGGAGGTGATAGCCTATAGAGCTCATAACTGAATACGACTTGACAGCCTGGGGCCGGGAACTCGCCAAAGATCGAACGAAGGCAAGGGGCCGGGTGCCATGGCGATACCACGACGGGCGTAGGAGGGTGGTGCCCGTGACATTAGAGCAAGCACTGGAGGAGGCCCGCAAGCTTTACCCAGGGCTGAAATTGACACCTGCGACGGCGCGAGTGTGGGCCCATCGCGGACTAATCCCTAAAGCAGAGGCAGCGCCTGGGCAAGGGATGGGGCGCGGGCGCGTGGGCGACTACTCAAGCGACGTGCCTGCACAAGTGGCAGCAGCGGGATTCTTGAAGCAAGGCCTGCGGCAGCGCTTCAAGGACGCGGACATAGCCCGGGCAAGGCAGTTCTGGCTGAGTGGCGGCAAAGCCCAGGGCGAAGAGGCCGAGGCGATTCTGCCGGGATTCCTGGCCGCTGCTATGTACCGAGACCGCTGGTTCGGCATATACGAGGCCGAAAGCCTGCATAAAGCGCTTGACGTGCTGATTTATGCCAGCAGGCTAGAAATGGCCCGGCGAGGCATGGACGTTAGCCAGCCCGTGCGGGCAGAGTTCCGAGTGATTTTCTCCGACTAC
>JAKORR010000294.1 GCA_029777735.1 Armatimonadota bacterium
CCCGGAGGTGGGAGTGCTCCCACCCCGATCTCGAAGTAGTCCCGCGCTTTGGTAACCAAGGCAGCTGGGAAGAGGCCGACGGGGTCCACCAGGACGTGGTAAGCCGCTGGATTCATGGGCTTAGGCAGCGGGATGCGCCGTACTGGACTGTCGGTGTCTTTGAAAAACAGGGTGAAGGTGAGGGGTGAAGCAACATAGGCTGGCACGTAGATGGCAGCTGACACTTTGACGGGTTTGGCCATCGATCCAAGCGGGGCCGCTGCAAGCAGGTTGAACCCAGCCCTGGTGCGGTCCGCCGCGCGCACGATGGTGCCGTCCTCCGCTGTTACCAGCACCAGATATGCATCTGTGCCCAGCGGACCCCACGGAAACACCACGGGCACAACCTCATCCCCCTGGAACAGCACGTCCACGGTCCCCACGACGTCGCGCCGCCACAGGGCCAGCGCAGCATCCACCGCTGCGGCGACGTCCTCTGCCACCTCCTCTGGATACGGACCGGGACACTCGCACGTACCCCACGAACTGCTGCCGCGCTCAGAGCGGACGCCCGCCACAGTTGCCCGACCGCCTGAATCCACCGCCACTTCAATGCAGTAGGACTGGTTCACACCTGTGGTCGACCGAAACGTAAAGCGGGATGAGACGAGGGAGAGCATGGATCTACCCCACCTGCCGCCGCTTGACGTCCTCGGCGCGGCGCGACGACCACAGGATGTTTGGGGAGGCAGCGATGGCCTTGTAGACCCGCAAATACGTATGGACGCGCTCAAAATGCGCATCCGCGGATCTCTTGGACCTCGACGCAACCCATTGCTCGATCCGCGTGACAGAGCGGAGAAAACGGTACCGCACGAGGCCCTGGGTCACGCCGAGCCGCTTCGCCGCTTCAGACTGGCAAGTCGTCGACCATAGAGTTGCCAAGATGTTCAAGTTCATGGGGTCGTGGACGATCTTGCCGAGGTCGCGCTTCAGGGCCGACTCTCGGATCCCAGAGGGCATCTGGAGCAAAAACTGTATCCGGTCTATGGCACGC
>JAKORR010000295.1 GCA_029777735.1 Armatimonadota bacterium
AGCGAGCGAGCCTCTCTTCCCTACCGACGACTGGCGATGGTACGGCGACTGGTTCTTTCCCAATCCGCCCTTCGAGCGCCAGGTCCTTGAAGAGGATGACAAGACTGTCCTGTACGTCAACCACGAGGGCATCCTGATGCGGGAGCGCAAGGACAACCCTTACTCCTCGATGCCCCAGTTCGTACGTTTTCCAGTGGAGACGCGGGACGACTTCCGCCGCTTCTGCGCCGAGCGTATGCAACCTGACCTCGTTGCTCGCCTCGGGCCAGAGTACGGGCAGTTCCTTTCATCGCTGCGGGCTCGCGACTACCCTCTCATCTGCATGGCAGACCGCTGGGGCGGGTTCTTTGGGCCGCTGCGCAACCTGATGGGCGTCGAGCGGCTGTGCATGGCCTTCTATGATACTCCGGCCCTGGTCGAAGAGATGATGGACTTCTTCGCGGACTTCATCATCGCCATGATGGACCGGATCCTTCAGCACACGGACGTGGACGTCTTCGGCTTCTGGGAAGACATGGCCTACAAGACCGGCCCTCTCATCTCCCCCGAACACGTCCGACGCTACATGCTCCCGCGCTATGTGCGCGTTGTAGACTTCCTGCGCTCACGCGGCGTCGGCCTGATACAGCTTGACAGCGACGGTCAGGTCGAAGCGCTGCTGCCCGTATGGATGGATGCAGGCATCGACCTTATCTATCCCTTCGAAGTGCAGTGCGGCATGGATGTGGTGGCTGCGCGGCGCAAGTATGGCCGCGGGTTGCTCATGTACGGAGGCATCGACAAGCGCGCGCTGGCCCGGGGGCGAGAGGCCATTGATGCCGAGATCGCGCGGGTGCGTCCGCTCCTTGAGGAAGGCGGCTACGTGGCCTCACCCGACCACAGTCTCCCGCCGGACGTCTCCTTCGATAACTACCGCTACTTCATGGAACGCCTCGGCCGGGTCACGGGCGCACTTTCGTGACCCGTGGCGCCCGCTTCCGCACACGAGACGGTTGAAGGTGTACCGTGCACCATGCCGAAGGCGCCATTCCACACGAGTGAGGCTCGGAGGTGCCTTGCCAATGACCCCATGCGAGTGCTGGCTGGCTACCCTGAACCGCGAGAAGGCCAACGGGGTTCCCTGTAACTACTGGGCGACGCCTGAGGCCACACACCAAGTTCTAGGTTACCTAGGGATAAATAGTCCTGCAGCCATGTTCCAGCAACTGCACATCGACCCGATCGTGGACGTGGGGCCACGGAACGTGGTGCACTTCCTGCCACCAGACGAGGATGTCTTCGGTACCGCTATACGGACGCCGATTACAGCCTCGGTTCCTACCGCAACCCCGTGTATCATTCGTTCGCTCAGTTCCAGACTGTCGAGGAAATCGAGACGATCTATCTGTGGTCGCGGCCTGACTGGTGGGATTACTCGTACCTACCGGACTAGGTGCGCGGCAAGGAGGATCAAGTCATCCGTGGCGGCGGCGCGGAACCTTTCGCCACCTGCAAGTGGCTGCGCGGCGCGGAGTAGGACTATCTCGACCTCATCGAGAAGCCAGAGAGGGTCCACTATTGCCTGCACAAACTCTATGGCCTGTGCTACGAGCAAACGCGGCGTGCCTACGAGGCCATACCAGGTATGGTTCTTTGGACCTGGGTTGCCGAAACCCTGGGCTCTCAGGGGGGCTTGTGTTCCTCGACCACATCGAGGAGTTCTTCCTGCCCCACATGAAGCACATGATCAATCTCGTGCACTCAGCTGGCGCCTGCGTGTTCCACCACAGTGACGGCGCGATCCGCGATAACCTGTCCAACATGATCGCGGCCGGCGTTGACGTGCTCGACCCGGTTCGGCGAGGGGTGGGTGGCATGAACCGCAAGGGTCCCAAGCGTAATTTCGGCGACTGCTTCGTTTTTGGCGCGATGGATAACCAGCATACCCTCGCCTTTGGCTCTGTGGAGGACGTGCATCAAGAAGTAGCTGACAACCTTCGCATCCTGGGCGCGGGAGGGCGGCCACATCCTCGGTCCTTGCCACAACCCGCAGGCCGTCAGCACGCCCAACATCGTCGCCATGTACGATACCACCTACGAGCCGGGGCAGGCTCGAGCACCAGAGCCTCAGAGATGCCCGCGTCCTGCTCTGTGCCCGTAACAAGTGAGGTATAACTATGCATAATAGTGATCTTCTTAGGCACATGCTGCATCAAATGTATCGCATACGCTTCTTCGAGCAGCGCCTCAAGGACTTCTACGATTACCAAGGCTACTTCGAACAGTCCCAACCCTCGACCGAGGCTCAGAACACCGACGACCTACTGACCTGTACGATGTACGACTTCTCCAGCGAAGGGATGATCGGTGGGGCCGTGCACCTGTACATTGGTGAGGAGGCCGTGGCCACGGGGGTGTGCGCAGCGCTCAGGGACGATGACTACGTCACCAGCACCCACCGCGGGCATGGCCACGCGATCGCTAAGGGCATGGACCTCCGCCTCATGCTAGCCGAGCTGATGGGCCGGGCGGACGGCTGCTGCCGGGGCTGCGGCGGCTCGATGCACATCTTCGACATCACTCACGGGCTTCTTGGGGGCAACGGTATCGTGGGCGCCGGGATGCCTCTAGCCCTAGGCCCTGCCTTCGCAGCCAAGTATCGTGGCACGGACGGCGTATCGGTGGCCTTTTTTGGGGAAGGGGCCAGCAACCAGGGTACCTTCCACGAATCTCTCAACCTCGCCGCCCTCTGGAAGCTGCCAGTGCTCTTCGTGTGCGAGAACAACCTCTATGCCGCAAGCACACCTGCCTGTATCGCTCTCCCCACGCCCGATATCGCTCCCCGTGCACAGGGCTACGGGATTCCGGGGGTCATCGTCGACGGGCAGGATGTTGTGGCGGTCTACGAGGCCGCGGCGAAGGCCGTGGCCCGCGCGCGTGCCGGCGATGGCCCCACGCTTATCGAGGCCAAGACCTACCGCTTCGAAGGGCACTGCGGCGTATCTTCCGGCCACCAGAACCCCGAGGAGTGCGAAGAATGGCGTCGGCGCGATCCCCTAGCACTGCACGAGGCGCGCCTGCTCGCCGAGGAGCATATGACACAGCCCGAGATAGATGCCCTGCGCGCCTCTGTCCTCGCAGAGGTCGAGGAAGCTGTAGAGTTCGCCCAGGCGAGCCCGTGGCCCTCACCTGAAATCCTGGCAGAGATCTAGCCCAGACAGGGCAGCCGCAACCATACCATAGGAAGGAGCCACAATGCGCGAGATAACCTATGCCGCCGCTATCGGCGAAGCCCTTCGTGAGGAGATGGAGCGCGATGAGCGCGTGTTCCTTATTGGTGAGGACATCGGGACGGTTCGCCGGGCCGAAGACCTGTTCGCTGAGTTCCGAAGTCGCCGAGTGTGGCAAACACCCATATCGGAATCCGCCTTTACAGGTCTAGCGGTCGGAGCGGCCGTGGCCGGTCTCCGCCCGGTTGTCGAGATAATGTATTGTGATTTCGTCACAGTAGCCATGGATCAGATATGTAACCAGGCCGCCAAACTGCGCCTGATGTCCGGCGGTAGGCTCCAAGTACCGCTGGTCATCAAGACACCCGCGGGAAGTGGCACCCGCGAAGGCGCTCACCACAGCCAGAGCCTCGAGGCCTGGTTCATGCATACGCCCGGGTTAAAGGTCGTCATGCCCTCGACGCCCTACGATGCCAAGGGGCTTCTCAAGTCAGCCATTCGCGATGACACTCCCGTGGTCTTCATCCAGCACCGTCTGCTGCACCCGCAGACCCAGCAGGTACCCAAGGGCGAGTGGCTCGTGCCGCTTGGTGAGGCGGACGTGAAGCGCCAGGGCGAGGACTTGACGATCGTGGCCTGGTCCTATGCTCTGACTAAGGCCCTGGTGGCCGCTGAAGCCCTGAGCGACCAGTGCAGCGTGGAAGTCCTCGACCCTCGCAGCCTCGTGCCCCTGGACCTGGATACGATACTGGCTTCAGTGCGC
>JAKORR010000296.1 GCA_029777735.1 Armatimonadota bacterium
AAAGGCCGCTTTGTCAAGCCCCAAGCTAGTACAAGTTGCCAGTACATATAAGCTCGGATCCCAACCCTACCCCTTGGTATTACTGGCGATTCACCCCCTCTAATCCCTAATCCCTACCCAAAACTGTCGAAGTCGGGCTAGCTCCAAACGAAGTTACTCACTCAGCAGCGAACATGGCCGCGATCGTGGCGACCGCCTCGTCCACGATCACCTGTCCCCCCGCTGGAGAAACGCGGCAGCTCGCTGGGATAGCGCCATAGCTGAGGCCCTGAGCTGCGCGGTCTGTCGCCAGGTATGACCCACCGCCCGTCAACTGCACAACGAAGGTCTGCACCGCCGCAGAGCGCCCCTTGATGCGATCACCAAAGTCGAGATAGTACTCAAAGGGAGCGGTGACGAAGGCGATGTCGCCAAGGCGCAGGACATTCTGCTCGCTCGGGACAAGGGGCAAGGGGTTCTCGTAACGGGCTGCTGCCCGCTGACACCAGGCGATGCGGGAGCGGAGCGCCGTGTAGGTTGAGTCCAGAGGGTTTACCTCGCCAAGCTCTGCTAGTTGCTGATTGGCTTCGGCGATTTGCTGCTGGAGCGAGGTGTACTCCTCCTCGCTGAGATTCCAGTGCGGCAGGTTCAGCGTGCGGTACTCGTGCTTGAGGACCACCGTATCGCGCAGATCCCTGCGTGCGGCAGGTTCGGCATCATCAGCCGCGTCGGCGATGCGGCGGGCGATGTCACGGCGCAACGCGGCATTCAAAGGTCGCCCGACGCCACCCCCATACTTGAGGTTGAGCATACGTCCTTCCGCCCGCGTGCCGATCAGACGATGTGGGCTCTGGTCGCCAGCGGCTGAGCATTGTGGCAGGACGAACAGGTCGCTGCCATGCCGTCGCCGCAATTCCTCACGAGTATCGTGCCAGAAGTCCGCCGACACGAAGTCCTGCCCGCTCTCGCTGGCCTGCGACGGGCAGGCCACGTTCGCCAGCATCCCCGTCAGCTTCTGGCTGGCGTCATAGGTGAACAGCAGGTTCACACTGTGGTCCACGTGGCCTTCGATGTGGGAGAAGTCGGGGGCGCTGGTACTACCGTACATCATCGCGCGGTCATCGAAGTAGCGCACTCGCCGGTTCTCACCCACCACTGCGTGCGAGTAGCCCCAGGCGACATATCCCTCCGCGCGTTGCTCCCAAGCTTCGCACACGGCGGCAACGAGCGCTTCGGTCAGCAACCCGCCATATTCGGCAATGGTCATATAGTCGGGGTAGCGTGCCTTGATGGCCTCCACATAGTCCGCGTCCTTCTGCAGGCCGGTGCGGTCGCTCCCGAAGGGCGCGGTGTGGGTGTGAGTGGCGCTGACGATCAGCTTGTGCGGGTCAAACTCCGGCAGGCGTTCGGCCAGTGCCGCCCGCGCCTTCGTAAGCACGTCTTCATCCACTGCACACGCGTCCATAGATGCAAGGACGGCTTGGTCGTCCCCGTTCTCTAGGGCCAAGGCCGTCAGCGTGAGTGGGTCGTGGACCCGCGTGGCAATGCGCAAGTTGAATTGCCCGCGCAAGGCCACCGGCCTATGCGGCGTAACGTCTTTCTGTGCCCAGCCAATCCTGATGGTTCCCATGCTCATGTCGTTCCTCCCTGGGTTGATGTGCAAAGAAGTGGGCCCCGCTGGAACTCGATCTTTCCCTAGGGCTCACCTTGCGGCCTCAGTTCGACCGGATCCTTCGCGCCGGACAAGAGTCCGGCAGCCACTTAGCGGCGGTCAGGGATCGCGTGTATGCCTAGTTCCCGGCCGTCTTCGTATTACCTGTCTGAACAGGCAGCTCGCGTTAGGTAGAGGCTTGGCGCCGACGGCCAGGCGCCTCAACTACGCTAAGGCCTGCCCCACAGCCGCCTCGCCTCGAGCATTGACTTCTCGCCGACCTTTGGGGAAGTAGACGAAACAGCGGTCCCTGAGGTCCTGGAGATCGACGGGCAATCGATCCTGCTCGCTCTTGGCGATAACCACCAAACGCGCCGTGTAGACCGACGACTACGTCAAGTGAATCTCGGTGCGCTATCTCCCGACATCCATCAGCGGGTCGCCCAAGGCGAGAAGTATTCATGCTAGGGGGAAGGCACTCGCACCAGCGTGTGAAGGGAGACGAGAACCTGCACCACACCCACAACGCCAAAAAGGACTACCCAGTCTACCTCGCGACCAGAACCGCCTCTAGCGCCTCAAGGCCGACCCCAACGAACAGAAGAACCTAACTGGCAATGCGAACCATTGCGATCGACTAGTGTCCCTACTGCGCCTGCTGAGAGACTCCAGCGCGAAACTGCCACACACCTTCGGCGAGTTCAAGGCCACCTGAAGGGCTGCAGACGCAGGAGCCATGGACTGACCCACGCCCGGAGGTCGTCACGGCTTGTCCCCAGTTATCGCGCCGTAACTTCCAGCCCCTCGCCGTCGATGACCACGTTCACACTAGCCCGACAGTGCGCCTGGTCGCGCACGAACTCCAAGTAGGTCCCCAGCCTCTCGGCGCAGTTCACGCTGTTGTGCGCTAGCACCACAGCTCCAGGCTCGCCGGGTCCTCCCGCCCGCGGCATCTTGTCATAGCACGCCTCGAGGATCTCCAGGTAGATCGCCTTACCACGGCCCCTGTCGCCATCCGCGTCGAGGTAGAGCAGCCCCACCTGCCCCGGATACCCGGCGGCAAAATCTACAGCGTCTGCCGCCACCACCCGCGCCACCCCCGTTGGGTCGATCTTGCGTACATTGGCTTCGGCCAGCGCGGCCTTCTCTGGGTCGATCTCAACGCCCACCAAGTCTCGCGCCTGATAGCATGCGCCTGGCCCCACAGCCGCCCCAGCATTGGAGATAAAGGTGTTCCCACAGAACACCCCCGCCGCGATCATCACTGGCGGCTGGATGATAGCGTTGATCGCGTACAACAGGCGCTGCATGCGCGGCGTGATCGCCGTCCAAGGAATCTCGAATAGCTCCCTGACCGCACGGCGATGGGCCAGCATCTTCTCGTGGTCGTAGTTGGTGTGTGGCAATATGCCGGCGCGGTGCAAGGCTGCGAGTGCGGCCTCCACTACCTCAATCTCCCGTGCCACCGACTCGAGCTCGCGGTGGGGGGCGTGAACATCCATCCGATAGCTGTCCCAGTCAGCGGCGCGGTGCTCAAAGACCATTCTCGATCCTCCCGTCCAGTCGCTCGGCGAGGCATACGTTTGACTCCGCCTCGTCTACTGCGCCTCGTCGATCCGCGCGGCTCGCAGATCGTCCACGTCCACCCAGCCACTGAAGGCCCGCCCGCCTGTCGCTACCACATACACCGACTGCCACACCAGCGGTGGCTTAATGCCTTCCGGCAATCGTGCCTCGCACCGCCGCCACTTCCCGTCGGCTGCAAACTTACTCGCCAGTGTCACATATTGACGGCTGCCGTTACCGTCGATCACTACCGCCCGCAGCCACACCGACTCCGAACCTTCCACACGCGCAAGCAGCGAAAGCTTGAGCGCCGACCCAAGCTTGCGGTTCAGCACCAGGTAGGCTGCGCGGGTTCCCACTGGCTCACCCAGGTCACAGATCAGTCGGCCAAAGGCCTCGCCCTCCGGCGCACCGTTCTTCCTCACCTCCACCTTGCCGGACACCACCGCCTCCGGGAGCGCGGCGAACCTGACGTCTGGCTCGTTTTCAAAGTTCTCTACGGGAGCATCAAAGGCCACGCGTATCTCCGCCCGAGCCTGAGCCCCGGCGGCGATGGCTCTTACCTCAGCGCGTCCCCTCGGTTGTGTGGCCCTGAACAGACCTCCGCCAAGGTGCTCAACGCCTTGGCCGTCTGCGCGCCATGTGATCGCGGCGTTGGGCAACCACAGTTCTGAGGCGTCCTCCGCCAGGCCGACGACCGACAGCCGCGCTTCCTCACCAACGCACAGGTGCGCCACGTCGGGCAACACCTGCAGATAAGCCGCCTGAGCAACGATGCGCACACGCAGGTCGGCGGTGGCTGTTGCAGCGCCGGGATGTGACAGGCGCACCACACTGGCCCCGGGCTCTCCGTCGAGAGTGAGCTTGCCCTGTGCCCAAGAAACCTTCAGGTGGCTCTCCGCGCCCCCGGCAGGCAAGACCTCAGCTCTTACCGCCGCAGCGTCGGCGTCCACGGGGTTGAAGGCCTCATCCGTAAGCCATAGCTTCAGCGGTACCGCCGCGCCCGGCAGGGCCGTGATAGTCTCGGGCCTAACAATCAGCCGTGCTAAGGGACCCCGCGGCGCTCGCGAGCGTACAAGCACGGCATTCGCGATTGACCTCTGGTCCCCATCGGAGGGACGGTTCACTACCTCACCGCGCACCCAAGCCGTGGTGGAGCCACCGCCGTCCAGGTTCATCGCGTCGGTGCAGCCCAGCTCCTGCATCAGCTTCGCCAACGTGTGCAGCCTCATGCCCACACTCCACCCAGGCTGGCGGCCGTCCACAGTGACCAGCACGATCTCCTTATCGTTGTAGCCTATTGCTGTGCGGGGATGAGCTGGCTCGCCCGCGTTGTCGGACGGCACGATCTGTCCCTCGCGCATCAGCAGTGGCCCGCCACCCACAGCCAGCTCCAGCGGTATCTCCAGGCCCGCGGTGGACAGCTCCAGCTCGAGTTCTTGGCCCGGCAGCAACTTTTCAAGATCCTTAGCCCTCTGTTCGCTGGCAATCAACAGCACTTCCTCCGCTTGAGGCTCCCGCGGTGTGCCCGGCAGGACGATCTCCTTCACCGTTGCCTTCCATCGTCCCTCTGTGCGCAGCGGCAGACCCTTGACGGTGAGGACTACACAGCCCACGGTCTCCGGCCAACCCCACACGCGTGTGTATAGCATGACCGAATCAGGCTGCCCCTCCTGGTTGATCCCTCTGATGTCTATCTCGCGCTCGTTCCCACCCGCATCCTCCGCGACTGTCCTTAGCTTGCCGGTGATGTTCAGTTCTCCAATGCCCGGCTCGCCAGCGGCCGTGAGAAAGAAGGCTAAGCGCCCGCGTCCGGAGGTGATGACCTCGCCGCGCCGTACCATCGGGCCTATGACCAGCCCAGCCCTCGGATTCCCGCCCATGATGAAGAAGTCACCATTGGTTGCAGCTATCACGTAGTTGTCGGGCCGGTCCTCGTACTCGATGATCCGCGACAGCCGTTCGACGCCTCGCAGCTGTGGCCCAGCACTGGTGTCCAGATGTACCTGGGGCTCTTCCCGGCTGATGCGCAACACTCGGATTTCCCACGGTCCCTCAGTGCGCCGCACGCTCTTGTACTCCACACCTGGCGCGATGGGCCGCGTGACTGTGAGGTCGGCCGCGTGCACGCAGGTAGCGGCCAGCAGAAACACCAGAAACCTGTACATCCGCTGCATGAAGACCTTCCTCCTGCCTCAATGCTTCCCTTACCCGGAGCAGGTGGGCACGACGCCCGGACACATCGACCTGTCGCGCCTCTCCCCGTGCCATCGGTCCCCCCCAAGGTAATCGACGCCCCAATTCTGTGGCAACGAGAGAAAGCCCTTCCTATCTTAACCTTCGGACACTGAGGCTTTCCGGGCCACGCTTCTTGAGGCGCCGGCGTTATCCCCTTCCCTCCGTGGCTTATACGGCCGAGGAGGGCCTGGCTAAGTTCCATAGTGAGCAACCCGATCTCGTTCTGCTGGACTTGCTGTTGCCTGACATGCACGGCTTTGAGGTCTTTCGTCGTATGCGCGAGGTGCGCTACGTTCCCATCGTAATACTCACCGGCCAAGTGAGGTTCAGCGACCGCGTGGCCGGTCTCGAACTCGGTGCCGACGAATACCTTATCAAGCCCTTCGCCACCGACGAGCTGGTCGCCACCGTTCGGCGCATCCTCGATAAACAGCGGAGCAAGGACTAGGGCGCAGGGATTGCCGATCCCCGTGTCTGAATTCCCACGGCATCCTCCCGAGGTCGTGCCGTATCACCATGCCCGCTTTGTCCCTCTACATCCACGGTCCGCCGCCTACTTCCTCCAGAGCCTCACAGATGGCCTCGATGTTCTCCAGCGGTATGTCAGGACCGCACTCCGCGTGTAGCATCAACCCTCCCTCGGGCTTGTACAGCGCTTCGAAGACCTCCCGCACGTGTGCCTTTATTCGTTCCGGTGTGGCGAAGGGAAAGAGTTGGCGGTCCAGATCGATGTGAATAGCGACCCTCCCCTTCGCGTATTTCACCAGTCCCTCCAGCCCATTCGCACGTATCTGGGGATTGATGATCGTGATGCCACAGTCCACCAGATCCGGGATGATCTCGAAAATATGCCCGTCGCTATGCAGATACACGGGCACACCGCCCTCGCGGCAATCCGCAAAGATGCGCGCATAGGCCGGCTTGATGTAACGCCGCCAATCGTCAGGTCTCATCGGAAGCGACGTCTGCATCCCCAGGTCATCGCCCCCTGAGATCATCTCAGCGCCTGCCGCCAACAGCTCCTTGACCAGCCGTTCGTTCCGGCTCGCCACCATGTCGATAAGCCTGTCTAGTCTTGGATCCCGCGTCCCAATGTCTATCATGAGGTTTGTGAACCCGCGCAGGTAAAACAACCGCATGTACATGAATCCGTGCGCGATTGCTCCCACCGCTAGCCCGCCCTGTTCCTTGACCCTAGCGAAGTGCTCCCTCATAGCCTTCCAGTCAATCGGCTCACCCCAGTCATCCGTGGCCAGAGCCTCCGGCGCCTGATAGTCCTCGAAGGCCGCCCAATCCCTCAGTGGTGCCCCCTCCTCGACTGGTATCGAGTCCAGTCCCTCCGCCACATTGTCCCACAGCGTCCCCCACGCGTCCCGCCACCTGCCCTTCTGCATTCGCCGCGGCAGACTGGGCGTGTAGCAGCCGCTCGGCTTGTATCCAGGAAACAGGTCAGGATGAGCCTCCAGAACCTTTGCCAACCTCTCGCCGTGACGCTGCCACGTCGCCGGCAGGAAGCTCACCGAGGTCGGTATCCACTCAGGGTTGGCGAAACACATCGCCTTCAGGAAGTTGCGCACACGCTCGTTCTTTTCTGAGATCCCAGGATCGAGCCGCAGCAGTCGGACTCCGGACACGTTGTTCATTCTTTCTTCTCTCCTTCGCAAGGCCGTCTTTCCATGTACGGTTCTGAAACCACCCCCTGACGCCTGAGAGGATTTTAGGTTCTGTGACGCTTGCTCCTTCAGCCTTGTGACCATCCAGGCGCCTCCCGGGCGGCCTGAGCTCCTGTCTTCCACATTCCCTTCGCAGCTACCTGCACACCTGGCAGTGATCGCTGCACCTTCTCATGGAACTTTTTGTCGTATGAATCGTCTCAAGAGCTGTCAACACTGTTCCTCAGGGAGGTATATCAGTTGCGCAAGGGTTTTACCTCGTGGGCACTGGTAGAATTCCTGCCCAACACGAGGTATATCAGTTGCGCAAGGGTTTTACCCTCATTGAGCTGCTCGTGGTAATTGCGATCATCGCGATCCTGGCAGCGATTCTGTTCCCGGTCTTCGCCAGGGCTCGCGAGAAGGCCCGCCAGGCTTCCTGCCAGTCCAACCTCAAGCAGATTGGGCTGGCTTACCAGATGTACGCACAGGACTACGATGAGATGATCGCCCGGAATTCCATTGGATCGGCCATGGGCATTGTCTGGGTACCGTTCCTGCTCAATCCCTACATCAAAAACACTCAGATCTGGATCTGTCCCTCCTACGGCACTCTCCAGGCCACCCCGGCTGTAGGCCTCCCGGGAGCGACCAACTGCTCCTGTGACAACACCTATTACCGTCTGCGCGCCGGCTATGGACCCAACTACGGCGACACCGGACGCCTCAACCCCTGGCCTGTGCCCAGCGGTCGCTCCCTCGCCGAAGTGCAGGACCCTGCCGGTACCTTACTCATCACCGATAGTCACTGCGTCGTGGCCTCTCCTCCGGGCATCTGGCCGTGCGACACCGCCGGCAACAAGGCCCAGTGTCTGCGCCATAACGAGGGAGCGAATGTTGCCTTCGTGGATGGGCACGTGAAGTGGCTCAATGAGGGTGGCCTCCAGCCACACGTCCTGGGCACTGCCGCGCGAGGCATCTGGACGATTACCGAGGGCGACTAGCGCCCAACGCAAGTCGTCTAAGACGCTCTGCCCACGGCTCCAGAGCCCTTCCCCGCCGCCTTGCGGACCGGGGCATTGGTGTATTTGTACTGGGAAGGAGCTGCTCTCCCGCCTCCAGTGAGGGTGGATGGCAGCGCAATCAGGCCAGGTGGCGACGATAGACAAGGAGCCCAGACCCGTGCCGGCAGGCATCTCGGAGTAGGTGACGACAGGAAGCCCACGTCGTTCTTCCGACCGAAGCGTGCCTGTGTTACAATGTGTTACAATAGCCTTTGTGGGTCTTACGGCGGTCAGTTCGTCTATAGTTCACCCAGTCTCCCAGCCTTCTGGGCTCCGGCACAAGCCATAATGCCATGACTCAGTCCGCGTCGTCACAGCCTCCAGGAGTCCTCAGCGACTGTAACTTTACACAGTCCGTGCGCGATTGCCTTGAGCAGTTGCAGGCCGCGGGCTCGTGGATCCTGTGTCTGGGGCAGACGGTCTTCTGGGACGAGGTGGTCAAGGCCGTTGCGCTGGCTGCCTGCGCCCAGCACGCCCCCGATCTCCACTTTGTCGCGGCGATCCACGACACGGATTACTTCAGCAAGCTTCCGCGAGGGGATCGTACCGACGAGGGTTTCTCTCTGCAGCCCCGTGACGATTCAGCAACCCGAGAGCTCTGGGCTGCCGTGGCCGAGACTTCAGCCCTCTTTGGCGCCGAGGTGCCTGTTCCACAGTCGGTCCTGCGCCGAGCGGGCGTTCCTCTCCGGGGCTTGGCCCGCCGTCATCCAGGCGGTCCTGCGGCCTTCCTCCACGAAGCCACGGCCGCCTATGGCTGGCGCGGTGTGGCCAATCACCACCCAGACCTTAGCGTCGCCTGCGACGTGGACGGGCATGACGTCTGCCGCCCCCTTTCCGAGCTGCTGCACTGGGCCTTCGACACCACCGAACAGGTCCTAGCAGAGCCCCAAGCTCGCGAGCACTTGCGCCGCTTCGCCGACGCCTTGCTTGGCTCCTTGAAGGGCTGTAAGGCCGCTCTGCAGTCCCATGGTCTGACCGAACTTTACACCAGGCTACTAAGGCTCTTCTACAACATGCTGCTGGGCGAGGAATTGCCACAGCTTCATGTTTCGGCCTCTACCGACCTCTTCTGTTTCAACCTGCAGACTTGTGATCTGCCGCGTTTTGACCTTCTCGACTTGTTCCTCGATCCTGCCACGCGCCACGATGCCTCAGCGGCCTACAACGAGGCCGTTGAGCATTCAGGCATTTACACACTCGACCGCTTCGGCGAGGGTGCGATCCCCTTCGACTTGGTCGTATGCGGACAAGGCCGGGGCACACTGCGGGTGCTGGGCCGCCGGGCGGTGGTGGAACTGCCCCGCGGCGCGGTCGTGCTCGACGCCTCCCGAGACCTGACCGACCGGCGGGCCTTGGCCGAACTAGTCTCCGAGGCCTTCCAGCGCACTTGTCTGGTCGGCAAGGCCCTAATACTCCCGCTGATGGTCTCCCGCGAAGCCACGCTGCTGCTGCACGAGGGCGGGTCGGTCTACCTGCCCGTGACGCACCGTCTCGTGCGGTTACTCCGTGAGCGGGGCATGGATCTCTCCCTGAATCCCCTGCTGCGCCTAAAGCACGAAACCTGGGACTCTCTGAGCGCTGTGGAGGTTCAGTTCTTGCTGCCACCACACCTGGCCCGCTTCTTTGGGCGCTCGCGTGTGTCATCCGCTGAGTTTGCCGCCGAGTGGCGCTCAGCCGTGGATCGAGCGCAGCGGCTGCTCGCCGATATACCTCACGCGGCTTCCCATGAGTCCCTGCTTTGCCTGCTCGCGCGCTATGGTCTGGACGTTGCGGACACAGCGGAGAGGCTTCGGGACCTCATCGTACGCCGACGGGCCTCCGCGGAAACCCTGCGGCGGATGTTGGAACAGAAGAAGCAGCTCTGGCGACAGATCAAGTCCCTGCAGCGCCCAGATGCCTCGCCAGAGCAACAGCAGCGTCTGCGCGAGCTGAAGGCCCGGTATCGCGAACTGGGCCGGGCCGCGCGCGGGTTGGCCCGTTCGCCGGAGCACCAAACCTTGCAGGCGCAATATGCGGATCTGATCTGGCAAATCGAGGCTCTGCGCCAGCAGGTCGTCAGCGACGCGGTGCGCACCACCGGCCTGACAATGGCCAATAACCGCCCCTCTTGGTGGTGGTTCCCAGCAGTGGATCCGACGGGCCGGTGGCTGCGCAGGCTTGCCGAAACTGCCGAGATGAGGTTCGAGCCCTTTGGAGAGGGCCCCGAGGACTGATGCACATGGCTCCGGGCCTGGGCGAGATTCCCTTCGTCAAGATGGTAGCCGCAGGCAATGTGTTCATGCTGGTGGACGGACATGGACTGCCGGAGCCAGACTGGCCCACCCTGGCGCGAGCCACAGCCGACTGGCATACCGGCGTGGGGCACGATGGTCTACTGGTGGTGGCGCCCAGCGCGGTCGCCGACGTTCGCCAGCGCATGTTCAACCCCGACGGCAGCGAGGACATGTGCGGCAATGGGCTGCGTTGCACGGCCAAGTATGCCCTCGATGCGGGTTTGACGGGCGAGAGGATGACGATCGAGACTCTGGTCGGCCTGCACCGCGTCGAGAGTTTGGGCGGCCGGGGGGCCACACGCCACCTGCGGGCCGAGATTGGCCCAGCGCGCCTATCAGCCATCACTCTGCCCAGCGACTTGTTGGCCGAGCTGCCCGACGGCGCCTCTGCGCGCCTATTCGTGGCGGATGTGGGCACGCCACATCTCGTGATTCCCTACTTGGGCGCCGTTGACGATGAGACCTGGCAACGCCTGAGCGCCCGGCTAGAGATCGAAGCGCTCCCAGGCGAACGCGTCACGGTGACCTGGTACGAGCCTGAGGGCCGGGACACGGTTCGGGCAAGATTCTGGGAACGCGCCGTGGGTGAGACGTTCTCCTGCGGCACCGGTGCGGCCTCGATTCTCGCTTCGGCCCGTCGCCTGGGCCTGACCAGGTCCACCATCACGGTTCACGCCCGGGGTGGCACTCTTATGGCGGAAGTGGGCGAGGGGGACAGCCTCTTCGTGGCGGGTCCGGCGACGACGCTCTTCACCGGCTTGTGGCCTCTGGGCGAGTCCTAGCGGAGTCTGCTGGCCACGGCCACCCGCCACACAGCCCCGCGATGGGAGCTGCCTCAATCTGCTGCTCATCATGAGCGGTCAGCAGCATCCGGACCCTCCAGGGTGCATGGGCACCCTCGTGCTTCGCCCGCCCAGCCCTCGACGCCTGGCTGACCTGCTGAGACCACTCCGCCTACTTCAGCAGCTCCACCTTAACGCTGTCGTAGCGCACCACAGTGTCGCTCGTCGACTGGCCCCAGCGACGTGGGGAGAGCACGATACCCCCGGCGGGCACCGGCCCTATACCCAACACATCCCGATCGCGCGCCTCGCCCAACTCCTTGCCGTCCACCACCACGGTGAGCAAGACCTCCTTACTCCCGCGTACTTCAAGGGCAACCTCGTGAGGACCTGCTTCGAGCCGGTAGGGCCAGCGTGCCACCATGATGTCATCATTGGTGGAACGCCCCTGTAGGCTCTTGTGCACCTGCACCTCGCGGTTGGTGAAATCCACGAAGTAGCCGTCCGTGCTCAGACAACGCAGGCCAAACCACGGCCCGTCGCGCCAGTCCGAGCCCACCTGCTGCACATCAAAGGCCACCGTTAGACGATAGTCCGTCCAGGTAGGCAAGCCGCCATACAACCCGGTGGCCCTCCAGCCGTCAGTGCCTCCATTGCGCCCCAACAGCTTGCCCCCTTTCACAACCCACTCGCCAGCTATTGCGATCCACGGCAGGCCGGGCGCCTGGCCCTCCGCATGCAGCTTGAAGTCGTCGTAGTAAGGGTCGGCCGCGAAGGTCAGGAACCCAAATCGCTGCGGCTCGTGATAGCCCTTGGACACCGCCGACCAAGCCGAGAAGGCCACGTCCTGCTTGGGGTCCTGTTTGTTGGGCCGGTCGATCCGGTACAGGTTCACGCGCCAGACCGTGCCCGGCCTCGGCTGAGCGTCAGCGGGCGCCAGGTCCTTCAGCGGCAGGGCCATCTCACACACCCAGCGCCTGTCAACGTCCTCCCGGTTCTCGGTCGTACCCTCCACGCGTACAGCCGTCTTCCAGCCCGCTGAGTTCCACGCGAGTGCTTTGTCAAGGTCGCCATGATTGACCTGCGCGATGTTCAGATCCACAACGGTGTTCAGCGGGTTGACCTCGAATTCCTTGTAGTCCCTACCATCGCCATCATGGTCAACAAAGACTTCCACTACTTCCTCTTCCCACAGCCATTGATCGCGTTGCTTCATCATCGCCCAGATATCCTTGTCTTCAGCCACGAAGGCGACGTACAGGTTGTCGCGGTCCCAGCGCACCTTTGCCCGCGTTGGTTGGCTCACGTTCTCGGGCTGGATGACCGGCGACAACTCGAAGTCCGGCACGTTCTGCCATGCCGCCTCGTTCAGCACGCCGTCAATCGTGATAGGCGTGCTGGTGAAGTAACACGCCCCCTGCGCCGGCGGCGCCACGGTGTTGCTCAGCACCCACCGCAACACGTCGGAGAACAGCTTGCTCTGGTACTCCGGCAGACTTAGCAGCGTGGACCAGACGTAAAGCACGCGCCCGGGCGCAAGCGGACCGGAGGTATAATCGATCATCGCAGCCCCCTCGCCGTAGTTGCCTCCCCTGTCGTCCATCAGTGTCAAGATCGGCACATAGCGCCCCGTCTCACCCACAACGTTGACAATGGGCCGCCACCGCTCATCCACCTTCGACTCCGCTTCCGTCAGCGGGAAGGGGAAACTCGCCGGCAGCGACGTTACGATATCCTGCTCGGCGTTGAGGTGAAAGGTCAGGACGCGGTCGCGCGGAGCCTTCTCCCACGGGCGCACATCCACGCCCGCCAGCATGTCCTCTCGTCCCTGGTAGCCCGATCCACAGATGGGCAGTCCAAACTTGCCCGCGTTGACAACGGGTTTACCTGTCTCGTTGTAGTAGAAGGGGAAGGGCTGCGTGGGCAGTACAAGCAGCGTGCCGCCGCTGCGCAAGAAGGCCTGCAGCGCCGCGTCGCCGTCGCCCTCGCTGTGGACTGTCTGCACATAGTTCTCCCCCATTGCGTAGATGGCCACCCAGTAGCGTCCAGTGTTGAACCACCCCGGGTCCACAAGCTGTTCGGGCGTCAGGAAGGACACATGCTGAATGAGCTTGGCCTTGTGCAACAGTCGGGCAAAGTCGCTGTTGCGTGCGCTCTGTTTCGGGGTGGGTGGCAGGATCGCCAGGCGACCCGACAGAGCCTCAAACAGTGGTCTCAGGGCGGCCAGCTCCGCCACTGTCTTCGCCTCCGCGGCCACGAGCTCCTGTCGGCTCTTCAGCGCCTCTTGGATCTGTGCGAGCTTGTCATCGCCTGGGCCCGCGTAGGTTGTGGCGGCAAAGAGCGTGCAGCCCCGCGCCTCCAGCGCCTCTACATTCCCAGCCAGCGCCACCTCTGCCATGGCAAGCTCCCACTGGAAGCACGGTGGCCAACCCTCCAGGGCCGGCACCGCGCGGTCCAAGTCCACCACCACCGGCTTGCCGCCAGCAGTGACCGTCACCCTGGCGCCTTCATCTCTCTCACCTACCAGTAGGAACAGGTGTCGGCCCGGAAGCTGCACCAGCACCTTCTGGTCCCGCACTCCGATCTTGCCGCCGCTCAGGTCGCCGTTGATGATATCAAAGGGCACGCCGAAGACCGACCGTCGGCCAAATTCCAAACCCGCCATCGATGCCGGGTCCTCCCAGTCGAAGCTCACGGCTCGGTTGGCTGCCAGCCGCAGGTCCGCCAACCGGAACTGAGCAGGCTCCGGTTGTTGGGGCTTGACGCCGCTGGTGCGGGCCACTTCGCAGGCCAGGGGCGCCACGCCCGTGTCGATCTTGCCAACGCCGACCGTATCGCCGTAGCGCAGGCCGCGTACCACCAGCGTGTCCCAGCGGTTCGCCATCTCCTCGAAGTCCTTGCCGCGCTCGAGCTCTCGTTGCGTCCCTCCCCGCTCTAGAAACACCCTCTTGCCGCGCAGATCGAACATCGGGAAGGTCACGTTGATCACGAAGGGCTCCGCCTGTCCCAGGCCGTACCTAGCGAGCCGAAAGCTGCACTGCCCTTCACCGTAGTAGCGATAGTCGGCCACATCCGTGTGGCGTCCCGCGCGGGTCGGGTCGGGCTCCCCAGTGCGTTCGATACGGTCGCCTTCGACCTTCAGAGGCGCTGAGCCGGGCGCACGGTTCCAAGCCATCGCCGCCTTCTCGCCACAGGTCACCCGCACTGTCGCTTCTCCCACAGGCCAAGCCACTTCCTCAACCTGCCCCCACAGCCCGCCAAAAGACACTCGCCCGCCGAGGGTCCCCCGGCCCGGGTAAAGGTAGTAGATCTCCGTAAAGGCGTCGCCGTACTGCCGTACCGTCGGGTACCACTCGTCCCGGAACAGCTCGTGCCAGCGGTTCACAGCTCCGCAGACGTAGTAGCCCAGCCACGGGTCACCGGTCGCCAGGTACGTCATCAGCGCTGCATAGGTGACGCACCACACCTCGTTGGAGCACGCTGCGCCCAGCCAGCTTATCCCGGCGTTGGGCTCGCAGAAGGAGAAACTATCCAAGTTGTCCATGTCGTCGTTGTCCGACAGCCAAGTCGGCAGGAAGTGATACATCGTGTTGCGAACCAGCCGGTAGGCCAGCTCCGCCAGCCCCCCCCGCTGCGGGTCGTTGCGGAACGTGTAGTAGTAGCGGAGGCAGAAGGCCGTGGCTGGCGCGGCCGCCCAGCAGAACTGCGCGCAGGGCACGTCGGCGTAGTCATTGCGCGTGTACAGGAACCGCTTTGTCCACAGCACATGACCGTCCACGATGTCCAGATACTTGGCGTACTGGTCCGGGGCGTTGCGATAGGCGTCCAGGAACAGCAGCGCCATCTGCCAGGTCTGGGCGTTGTGCACCGTGGGCACGCCGCCGTCGAACATGTCGATAGCCTCGCCCTCCAGGCACTGCTGCCATGCGCAGCAGCGGTCGCCACCAATCGTCATCCACTGCACCCGCGGCGCCATGAACTCGATGTTGTCGCGCAGCCGCGCTGCTGATTCGGCATCCTTGGCGTCAAGGGCATAGTCCACCGCGGAGCGATCCCAGCCCAGCCCCTCGAAGGTCAGTGCGCCCTCCTTCCACCATCGCGCGTTCTCCTTCGTTATCCGCCCGTAGTACTGGCCCACCTTCATGCCCGAGTAGCCGCTTGGTCGGTGGGCCTCTGGCAGCCAGCTCAGGTCGTTCACCCTGGCTACCTCCGGCAGCAGGTCCGCATAGCGACCCCACACGAACTCATTGACGATGAGGTTCGGGTCGCGGTCGCTCGCCGCATCCTCACTCCAGAGGAAGTGGAAGTGACTGTCGAGGGTCGCCGGCAGCTTCTCGGGATACCGCAACTCTTCTCTGTAGCCGCCTGCGTAGGGCCAGGCCAGGCAGATAAACTGGCCCGCGTCACCCTGCCTCCATACGTAGGCCGTGGCAAGGTCCTTCTCGCTGTGGTCCGTCAGCCGCGCCTCATGGAAATCGTAACAGGCGAAGAGACTCTTGCTGGGCCACCAAAGCCCCACGTCGGGCAGCGGATAGGCCCCCAGTGGCGGGGCGTAGGTCCAGTTGTCATCCCACTCGCTGCGAATCTGCTTGCCATAACCCGTGTGTTTGCCCTGCATGGGGTATGGGTCCACGATAGGCGTGGGAATCTGCCAGCCACGCTGGTAAAACATCTCAGCGCCAGGCATCGACAAGACCATGAAGTGGAAGGGCACCGTCCCGAAGCGTGCCTCCCACTGAGCCTTATTGAAGGCCTGAAGGTTGAGGGTGAAGGAGACAAGAGGGTAGGGATCGCCCTCGGTCAGCTCCACGACAACCCTTGAATCTCTCCCCAAGCGCGGAGTGGGCGAGGCCTCGAGCCCGGTGAAGACCAAGCGCGACACTCCCTTGGCCTGCTCTTCCTGAACCGCTTGAGCCCAGATGTTGCCGCTTGAGCCAAACCGCACAGTGAAGGATGGGCCGTTCGTGGCCCTGATCACGAAGCCCGTGATTTTGCCCTGTTCCCTCACCGCCCTGGCCTCAACCTTGTCGTTGGTTATAGTTTGAGACCAAGCCATGGCCGTCGTCACCACGAGGACCACGAGAGTCAGATATATTCTGCACATTATCTATTCGCCTCCTGTGTCACCATAGGCTGCTTCCTGCCACCCCTCGGCGTTGACGATCATCCACTTCCGCCCGCGTTTTTCCAGCGTCGCCTTAACACGGTAGTTCTCTGGCTGAGACTGCGAGCCCTCCCAGAGCAGAACGTCGGCTTGTAGCGTCGCCCGAGACCCGACCCGCACCAGCCCCGTCACCGATACCTTGACGCGTAGCAACGTCAGGCTGCGCTCGGCCTGCAGCGCAAGGGCCTTCAAGCTGTCGCGAGTGTGCCCGAAGGTATCCTTATAATCCTCCGCCACGTAGCGCAGCAGGCTGAGCAGGTCGTTACGGTTGGCGGCCTGCTCCATCTCGCCGATCAAATGGTAAATCTGGTCCTCCTCGCTCATGCTCGGACGCAGGCCCATGTAACCGATGAGGCCCGCGATCAGGATCATCGCCGACACAGCTATTGCCCATTTAGGCATTGTTGTCTCCTGCTTCTCGTCGGGACGGTGCTCATGCTTACCTCTTCTCCAGTGCCCCCACCACCGCGCGCAGGGCCTTGTCCGGTCTCAGGGCCTCCGCTAAGACTGCCACCGCCTGCCACGTCCCCTCAGTCACGTCGCAGTAGGTGACAAACCAATCCGTGCCGGCCGACTGCTCAATTCCCACGCCGCCCCAGCTGCCGCCCGGCCCAACTCGTATGTTACAGTCCGCCGCAGGCGTGATGAGCCCCAGCGTCAGGCCGTCGTCGCGGAACTTCACGCCCCAACGCACTCCCTTGCCCGGTGTCACGTGCACCTGCTCGCCGGACTTTGGGACAGGTGCTTCCGTGCCGTCGGCCAGGCGGGCCCAACCCGGTGTAGAAGAGTCAGCCGCAAAGTTGTCTGCCTTGTCGTAATTCCACATCCACGTCGTCGGTTCTGCAAGGCGCATCTCCACCACCGGAAGCCCCGCGTAGACCGTCACGCCTTTCTCGCTGCCACCCTCTTCCGTGGCCTGGATCATCGCAACCACAGGCCCCACGGCCAGCGGCCGCAGCCGGAAGGGTGTCTCCCGCACCCAGTTCAAGTCCAGAAACCCAGCCCAGCCCTGTGTCCCCGGCTGCGTGATGTCCCGCTCGCCCAGCGCCTTCACCTTCCACTCGTACAGGTGTGCACCCTCGCTCCCAAGCATGATCCGCATGCGTGAGTTCTCGATCCACACCACAGCGTCATCCCAGCTGGCCTCCTCCAGGCTGGCCTGTCGCACGGCGGCTTCGTCCAGCCGTCTTGGGCCCCCTGCCGCTTCGCTGCGGGCGATTTCAGCCGTGACCTTCAGGTCTGTAGCCATCGGCTCCAGGGCCTGGTCCGCAGCCCTGCTCCGGGGGCGCCAGTACAGTTCTGCCTCGAGCGTCTGACCCTTAGCCAGCGGCCGCGGCAGGATAAAGGCTACACCTGCCTCCGGTTCGATACCCTCGCTGGTCCATAAAGGCACCACCTGCGCCTGGTACGCTGTACCATCAATCACGGCCCGCACTGACGCCGCGTCCACCGCCTCGCCCACAAGCGCGCCCAGGTTGAGCTGCAGCATCACGGGCATTATCGGACGGTCCACATCCCCCGCCTCCAGGCGCAAGGGCAAACGGTAAGGCCAATCCTCCCCAATCCAAGTCCCGCCGGCTGCCACGTCCCCGCGCGTCACCGGAATCCCTGCCCGGCGGCTGCGCGAGGTCAGCTCCAGGCTCTCCGCTGGCGACAGGTTGCCCGTCCGCAGGGCCTCACCCACCGCCGCGATTCGCTTGTCATAGGCCGCTAACTGGCCGTCAAACTTGCGCAGATCGAACTCCAACCCCTCGGGATTGTTGGCCACAAGCCATAGCACACGAAACTCTTCGCGACAGTCCGCCAACTCCTCGCGCAGGCCCTGCAGCAGGTCAAGGCAGCGCCGTAGGCCGGCCTCGCGCCTGGCAGCATCATCGGCCGCGTCGACAGCTGCAGCATAGGCGCTACAAGCCTCGGTGATGCCACGCAGCCGGTGGGCCACATAGCGATAACGCCTGATCGGGTGCCTCAGGCAGACCAGTGTGTCTTGGTTGGCCCGAGCGCGCTCAGTACCCTGGGACAAGAGCTCCTCAGCGCGGTTGGCCAACTCCTCTAGCCTCTCGGCGCGGCTGGTGCTCGGCCAGCTCTGTACCATCTGCGCCGAGAAAGGATCGCCGTGGAAGTACGCCACCGGATTCTCGCCCCAAGGGAAGGCGCGATTGGCTTCGGCCAACAGCCACTGGGCCTCGGCGAGGCGGCGGCTGCCCATTCCGTAGAAGCTACGACAGAAGTCGTACAAAAAGCGTTCCCGGTCCTGTTCCTCGGCCTTGCCCCAAGAGCAGGCGGCGGCCCAGGCCCAGCCTAGCCAGTTGTAATCCACCAGATTCTCGGCGCCCCAGTCGCCCCAGTTGCAAGTCATCGCCCCCAGCGCCCCCTTGTGTTGCCCCTCGGCTATCAGGTTCTGCACGTTCGCGAAGGCGTTGAGATAGTCCGGGAAGATGCGCACCCAGCTCGACAGCCCCGGGCAGACCACAACCTCGTACTCCGCCTGGCGGAACTTCTCCACCGACGGATAGCGTTCCGAGGCCCCATAGTGCCAGTCCAGGATGATGACTTCCTTGGGCACCATGCCCAGCGTCTCCGGGTGGTTGAGCATCATATCGCCCCACATCATGGGGCGGCGCCCATAGCGCTGCAGAATACCCGTGAGGCGCTTGATGTGATAGGCGAACAGCGGCCCCTTGCCACCGAGCTTCTCCATAAGCTCCTTGCTGCGTCCCTGCCCCATATCGTAGACTTCGTCACACCCGATGCCGAAGAAGGCGTGGAAAGGGAAGGCCCGCGACATCTGGCCCATCAGATCGTCCAGCAACGTGTAGGTGCCCTCCACCGCCGGCGCAAAGGACCACCCCTGCGTCTCGGCTAACTCCTTGTAGCGCTCCTTGGTGAGGATGTTGCTCTGATGCCCCATGGCCTCGAACTGCGGAATCACCAGGACGTGACGCGGCCTGGCATAGCGGGCCAGCTCCAGGAACTGCTCCGCCGTCCATGCTCCCGACCCACGCCAGAGGTCTTCGTGGCCCTCCCAGGCAAAGGTATGCTCAATGTAGGGTCCGTAGAAGTTAAGCTTGTAGCGAGCGCAGAAGTCGATAAGGCGCTTGCCGGTATCGAAGGTCGGGACCTGGCAGCGCGAGGTGTCGTGCATGATTCCACGGAGGTGCAGGTTCGGCCAGTCGTGGATACGCACACCCGGCAGCTCGGGCCCGCCTCGCGTGCCTGCAACGAGTTGGCGTAAGGTCTGCACGCCGTAGAACAGTCCCGCGGGCGTCTCCGCGATAAGTACCACGCCACTCGGGGCCGCGCTCAGGGCGTACCCCTCGGCGGCCATGTTGTCGCTGAGCCGCAGGCCCCGCGCCTCCGCGAGCGCCGCCAGCTTCCTGTCTCCGGCAGGCCTGCCGAGGAATACCCAGCCCGTAGCATCCGCGACCGGCGCGCCCACCTCCAGCCGTGCCTCTGCTCCGGCCTTCTTCAGCACCGCCACAAGCTCCCGGGCGGCGAAATGCGCGTCGTCGTTATGCGCCTCTCCCCCCGCCAGATACACCGTCACAGGGCTCTTCAGCACCACCCGAATCCCTGTCTCCTCCACCTGCTGGGGCGCCGGCAAAACCTGCACCCGCCCAGGCAGCACTACCGCCACACCTACAACGATTGCGGCCCACACGTTCTTGCCTCTCCCTTCCCTGTGCCCAAGGGCCTACACAGAGCACGTCCTCCAGCTTGCTCCTTGCGCAGACCCGCGTCTGAATCAGTTCACTCGTGGTGTTGACGATTCGCCCTGGAGGGCTTTGCCCGGCGGTTCTGCAAATCGGGGTACCTGTCGCCCGACGTCAGGGAGCTTCCGCCGCGTCACCCGGAATCCTGCCTCGGGGAGCTACGCCCGGCTCCGGCGCCGCGATTCCTCCGGGCCTTCCGGAGCTGTTCGTTTCACGTGAAACTCCGAGGGAACTCGATCGCGTGAGCACCGAGACAGTAGGACTCTACCCAGAGGCCGCGAGCTGCCTAAAGGCCGCGTACCCCCGCCCCTCGTAGCGCCAGAACTTCTCGGCTTTCCCCAGCCCCAGCCGCAGCACGGGCAGAAGGCGACAGGTACTTCATCGAGGCCGCACGGCGATGCGAGCTACCTGTGCGACCGTGCGGCGTGTTCGGGCAAACGGCCCAGTTTAAGCGACGCAGGCGTCGAAGACAGGTACAAAGCATGGAGGAGAGAATACACACTCCCAAAGGAGGGAGTGATATGCGCACTCTGACGTATGCAGGTATCTTTTGCGCAATGGCGGTTGGCCTAGCGAGCTTGGCAGTGGCCGGCACCGAAAGCACGGTCCCAGCTCTCGACAAAAAACTCATTGAGTACGGTTGGGATGTGCCCTTCCCTGATTTCATCCGCGCGAATATCCGGACCATGGAGCGAAGACCCTTCGATGGCCTGATCTTCAAGCTCCACGGCGGTGGGACAGTGCTTCAGCCCAAGCCCTTCGATGAAGCCAAGTTCGAGCAGGACTATCGCGACCTGCCGCGGATCCGCTGGCGGCGCTTCACCGACAACTTTGTCATCATGTGGGCCGCCTCGGATCAGGACTGGTTCAATGACGAGCACTGGCGGGCTATCGAGCATAACGTGCGACTAGTGACCAAGGGTGCGCGGCTTGCCGGTTGCGTGGGCATCTGCTTCGACCCCGAACCCTACGGTACCAACCCGTGGTTCTACCCCGAGGCTGCACACCATGCTACCAAGACCTTCGCCGACTATGAGGCCGTCGCGCGTCGGCGCGGTGCTCAGTTCGTCCACGCCCTTCGCTCTGAGCTGCCCAAAGCCCACATCCTCACCCTCTTTCAGCTCAGCCTCCTTGCCTCCTACATGACACCCATGGATCCCGCGGAGCGAGCTGCCAAGCTCTCCCAGCAGCATTACGGCCTGCTGCCAGCCTTCCTCAACGGCATGCTCGACGCTGCCGGCGAAGACGTAACCATCACCGACGGCAATGAGAGCGCCTACTACTACACCGACAGCCGACAGCACTTCGAGGTCTACCACCGCATAGTGCAGCGCGCGCTGACACTCATCGACCCGCGCCTGTGGGAACGCTACGATCGCCAGGTCCTCGCCGGCCAGGCTCTCTACATCGATCAGTACTTCGGCCTGCGCCAGAACACCAAGACCTATGGCAACTTCCTTGACCCCGAGGACCAAGCGCGATGGTTTGAGCACAACGTCTACTGGTCAATGTACACGACCGACAAGTATGTGTGGTGCTACAGCGAGCGCATGAATTGGTGGACTGATCAGGGAGTGCCTCCCGGCTGCGAGGAAGCCATCCGATCCGCGCGGGCTAAGCTCGATGCTGGCCAGCCTCTGGGCTTCGACTTGAAGCCGATCATCGAGGGCGCTCAGCAACGCCAGCAGGCGCAGCTGGAGCAGCGGCTCAAGAAGCGCAGTGCCGAGATTCAGCACCTCCCCACCGGAGTCGCTCCCCCCAAGATCGACGGAAGCCTGGACGACGCCGCCTGGCAGCAGGTGAAGCCCCTGGAGCCCTTCGTACTGCTAGCATCACAAGAATCCGACCAGTGGGCCGCGACCGAGGCGCGGGTGACCTGGGATGATGTCCACCTATACGTGGGCTTCCGCTGCACCGAACCCGCCGTGGACAAGATGAACGTGGTCGGAGTGAAGCACGACGACGATCTGTGGCAGGGCGACGATGTGGAGGTCATGATCTCGCAGCCGGGCAAGACGGCGCCCTTTTACCACTTCATGCTCAATCCCAGGGGCGTGAAGTGGGACAGCATCAACTCCGGCGAGGCGGACGACCGGACCTACAACCCCAACTGGCAGGGCGCGGCACAGGTGGGAAAGGACTGGTGGAGCGCCGAAATGGCCCTGCCCTGGGCCGAAATGCGCATGACCGCGCCAAAGCCCGGTGATCAGCTTCGGGCCAACCTGTGTCGCCAGCGCACGCCCGTGCGCGAGCTGTCGGCCTGGTCGCCCATGGTCTCTGGCTTCCTTGAGCACCAGTTCTTTGGTACCTGGGTGTTTCGTTGAACCGACAAAGTGCGGGCCAGTCTGTCACGAGAAGGAAGGGCACGCTTGCGCGAGAGGGCCTGGGCGCGTGTCCCACGCGCAGGTAATAGACCGTGGCAGCAGAGAATCGCAAGATAACCGTGTTGGGAGCCGGGGCCTGGGGTACCACACTGGCCTGGATGCTGGCGAAGACCAAGCAGAGCGTTACACTGTGGGCCCGCCGCACGGAACTGGCCGACGAGATCCAGCGGACGCGCCGCAATGAGGCCTATCGCCCTGAGGTACGCCTGCCCGACAGTGTCGTAGTGACAGCCGATATGACCGAGGCTGTGGGCGGAGCGGCACGAGTGGTGGTCGCCGTGCCGTCACGGGCCGTCCGAGAGATCCTGTCGAGGGCAGCGCCCTCGCTGAACCCGCAGACGCTCCTGCTCCTCGCAGCCAAAGGCCTGGAGCGTGGTAGCGGCTTGCGGATGAGTCAGGTAGCCGCCGAGGTGCTGGGGCGGGCCGGCGGCGAAGGCTTGGCCGTTTTGTCGGGACCCAACCTCTCCGAGGAGATAGCCCGTGGGTTGCCCGCCGCGGCAGTGGTTGGGGGCGTCGATGCCTCGGGAGCGCAAGAATGGCAAGAGATTTTAGCCTCTTCCCTCTTTCGCGTCTACACCAACTGTGATATAATTGGCGTTGAGTTGTGTGGGGCCTTTAAGAACGTTCTGGCCCTCGCCGTAGGGATGAGTGATGGGTTGGGGTACGGCGCCAACACCAGGGCGGCCTTGATCAGCCGCGGACTTGTGGAGATGGCAGCCCTGGTGGTGGCAGGAGGAGGGTGGGCCGTGACCTGCTGGGGACTGGCCGGACTGGGCGATTTGTTGGCTACCTGTCACAGCTCACTTAGTCGTAACTGGTCGGTCGGCAATCTTGTGGGAAAAGGCCTTTCCCCGGAGGAGGCCCAGCGCTCCGTGCGAGGGATCGCAGAGGGGGTTCAAACGGTCGCGGCTGTGGTGGAGGCGGCTGGTGGCTTGGTGGAGTTGCCGATCGCTCAGGCGGTCTATGCGGTTCTGCACGAGAAGGCAGCGCCGGTGGCCCTGACCGAAAGGCTAATGACCCGCCGGTGGCGAGATGAAACAGAGGCCTGGAGCGACTTCGGCGTTAAGCCGTCGCAATAAGGGGGGCGCGCGCGGGTCGTGCGTGGAATACGGGCGCAACTGCGCCGGACTTCCTGAGGAGGGCATAGGATGAAGAAGACGAAGACAATGACCAAGGCGGATCTCGTGGAAGAAGTGGCGAAGGCAGCGGAGGTTTCTAAGAAGGCCGCCGCCGCCGCTGTTGAGGCCGTGATCGACTCCATAGGCGACACACTGGCCAAGGGAGACAAGGTTCAACTCACCGGCTTTGGCACCTTCGAGGCAGTGCGCCGCAAGAAGCGCACCGCCCGCAACCCGCGGACCGGTGAGACCATCGCGATCCCTGCGACCACGGTCCCACGGTTCCGGCCCGGCGCTCAGCTCAAGGAACGCGTAGCCCACAAGTAGTTCACGGCGCCAACGAGATTAGCGGTCGGGGCGTAGCGCAGTTTGGTAAGCGCGCTGGACTGGGGGTCCAGAGGTCGCCGGTTCAAGTCCGGCCGCCCCGACCATTATGTTTGCCCGGTGTTAGTGCTCAGTTGAGCCTGGCGCCGGGCCTTAATTTGTTTGTCTGGGATGCTGCCCTTCGCGCGCCGCTTCAGGCTACAAGAGAGCGCCTTTGACCGGAACTCTATCCCTCGCTCTTCGCCGGGGGACGCAGTTCAGACAGCAGAGGATCAGGAGAGATCTGTCATGTCCTTCGACCATACTCACGAGCTGTACCGCCGCCACGTGAATCCGGGAATGGCCGATCTGGTCAAGTTCATGGGACTCGATAGCACTGAGCGCGCGGCTGAGGGATGCTACGTCACGTGCGCCAACGGTCGCCGGTTCTTGGACTGCCTGGGCGGGCCCGGAGTCTTCACCCTGGGGCACCGTCCGGCTGCCGTAGTCGACGCGGTGCGCGACCAGCTTGGGCGCCTCCCTCTGTCGAGCCACATCCTTCTCAGTGATCTGCTGGCTAAGGCCGCGGCGGCTGTGGCGGAGGTCACACCAGGCAATCTGCAATACGTCTTCTTCTGTAACTCAGGCGCCGAGGCTGTGGAGGGAGCCCTAAAGGCGGCGCGGATGGCCACGGGCCGACCAGGTTTCGTTGCCACTGAGGGCGCCTTTCACGGCAAGACCTTTGGGGCGCTCTCCGCCTCCGGGCGCGACGTCTACAAGATGCCCTTTGAGCCGCTTCTGCCGGGCTTCACCCATGTGCCCTTCGGCGACGCCGAGGCCCTCGACGCGGCGGTGGACGACCGCACAGCCGCCGTGATCCTCGAACCGATCCAGTGCGAGAACGGCATCATCCTTCCACCGGACGGCTATCTCTCCGCCCTTCGCGACATCTGCACCAGCAAGGGCGCGCTGCTCATCCTCGACGAGATCCAGACGGGCCTGGGACGGACGGGCAAGCTGTGGGCCTGCGACTGGGACGGCGTTACCCCTGACATCATGACGCTGGGGAAGGCCCTGGGTGGCGGCGTCATGCCCATCGGCGCCTTTGTGGCCGTGCCTGAGGTCTGGCGCATCTTCGAGGAAAACCCCTACATCCATACCTCGACCTTTGGTGGCAATCCCCTAGCCTGCCGCGCCTGCCTCGCGGCTCTCAGCGAGATCCAGCGCCAGGACATCCCTGCTCTGGCGGCAGCGCGCGGCGCCGAGCTACTCGAGGGTTGCCAGGCCCTGGCTCAGGCCAACAGTGATTTCATCACCGCAGCGCGCGGCAGGGGCCTTCTGGTAGCGCTGGAATTCACCGACTCCGACCTAGCAGGCCTGGTGATTGCCGGCCTGGCCCAGCGTGATATTCTCGCGGCCTACGGCCTGAATAACGCGAAGGTTCTGCGCTTCGAGCCGCCCGCGATCATCACTGCCGACGAGGTGCAGCGCGTGGTGCAGGCGCTGGGGGAAGCCATCGACGCCACGAAGAAACTGCTGAGCGCGTGAGACCCGGCGTGGCGGCCTACCACGGCTCCAGGCCCAGGTGTTGCATCGCCTCGCCCACCACGTACACCGATCCCGTGACGCACACGAGGTCCCCCGGCCCCGCCTCGCTGAGCGCAGCGTCCACCGCCGCAGCGACGTTCCCGCTCTCGCGGGCCTCGTCCCAGATCCCCACAGCCCGCTGCTTTAGCACCTCTGGCGGCAGCGCCCGCGGCAGCCCAGCCCGACAGGCGAACACCGTGCCCCCCAGCGGCGCCAGAGCAGCCGCGAAGCCCTCTACGTCCTTGTCGTCACTCATGCCGACAACCAGCCACAGCCTGTCGTAACGAAAGTAGCGCCGCAGGCTTGTGGCCAGCCCCGCGGCGGCCGCCGGCGTGTGGGCACAGTCCAGCACGAGGCGCGGGCTCTTGCCAGCTACCTGCAGCCGTCCGGGCCAGCGCACGTCCCTCAGTCCGGTAGCGACGGCCTCGGCCCCAGGGCCGAAGGCCTTCTGTCCCAACGCCTCGCCCAAAGCTTCCGCCAGGGCTACTGCCACCGCGGCGTTGCGAGCCTGGTAGTCCCCCAGCAGCCCTAGTTCGTACCGGTGCGGCGGGTCATCACCAATCTCTATCACTTGGGGCCGAGGATCGTCGTCAGGCCCCAGAATGGGAGAGGTAACGATCCGCACCCCGGGCGCCCGCCGCAGCGGTGCGCCCACTTCCGCCGCCCGCTCCTCCACCACCGCAAGGCCCTCGGGCGGCAACTCGCCGACGACGGCAGGAACCCCCGGCTTGAGGATGCCCGCCTTTTCGGCCGCGATCTGCCCAATCGTGCTTCCTAGGATGTCCGTGTGCTCGAGCGACAGGCTTGTGATCGCGCAGGCCGCGGGCGTTACGATGTTGGTCGCGTCAAAGCGCCCCCCCAACCCCGTCTCGAGCACCGCCAGGGCCACGCGATGGCGCGCGAAGCACAACAGGGCCATGGCGGTATAGGCCTCGAAGAAAGTCGGAGGGCTTAGCTGCCCCATGGCCCGGATCTCCTCGAGCGCCGGGCGGACAGCAGTCGTAAGCTCGGCCAGCTCCTCCTCCGGTATGGGATACCCATCAATGCGAAGGCGCTCGCGCGGCGAGACCAGGTGGGGCGAGGTGTACAGGCCTGTAGTGAGCCCGGCGGCCCGCGCCATGGCCTCTATCATCGCCGCCACCGATCCCTTGCCCTTGCTGCCGGCGATGTGGGCAAAGCACAGCCCTAAATGCGGCTCGCCCAGCAGCAGCGAAAGGGCACGCATGGTGTCCAAACTCACCACCGACGCCATATGCCGGCGGAAGCCAAGTTGCTCGTGGTCTACCAGCGCCTCGAGGTAGGTCACGGCCTCGGCGTAGTTCACGCCTCGCCCACTTCCTGGTCCACCGCCATACTCGCTTCGACCGCGGGCTTGCGCGGCACACGCACCAGCGATGTAAAGAACAGGATGGTCACGGCGACGCCAAGTGCCCCGATGAACACATACTGGTAGCCATAGGCATCCCACACCAAGCCGCCCACGGTCGGTACGGACATCGACACCGCGTGGTTGATGGAAACGCCTAGGGACAGGGCAGGCGCCACATCCTCGGGCGACAGGGCGATCTTCGATACGTATGTGTTGCGCGCCATGCCCACGCTGAAGAGAAGCTGGTCGAGCATGTAGGACAGGTATAGCACCCGCACCGCCAGGCGCCGGCCCGGGAAGATCCTCTCCGCAAAGCCGTACATGGCGCACACACCTAGCAGCGACACCGCCTCGCCCATCAGAATGGCCCTCTCCCCTACTATGTCGATAAGCTGGCCCACCGCCGGAACGAAGAAGAGGCCTCCCACAGCCGACACAATCCACAGTTTCGCGAAGGTGGCCGGTGGCTCGCCAAAGATCTTCACCAGCACCCAGGGGCCGAAGGTCACGAATATCTGCTTGCGGGCCCCGTGCAGCGTCTCCAGGATGTAGTACAGCCAATACCGGCGCTGCGCAACGAGCTTGGGCCGCTGTCGCTGTACGCCCAGCTTGCCCAGACTCGCCATCAGCACAGCGCTGAGAAAAGCCACGCCCGCGCCGATCAGAAAGATGAGCATGTAGTTCGAGCCACTGCGACGGCCCAAAAGCCAAACCACGCCGCAGCCCAGTATCGTGCCGATACGACCTACGGCCCCAATCTGCCCGAGCCGCTTGCCCCGCTTCTGCTCCGTCGCCAGGCCCATCGTGATCGAGGGCACGACAGGCATCTGCAGGTGCGTGCCCGCGCTCCAGGCGACCATGAAGGCGACCACCATCGGCCAATTGCTCCCGCAGAAAGCCAGGCCCAGCATGCCCACTCCCACCAAGCCAAAGGCGATACCGGCCACCTTAGCCTCGGGCAGGAAGCAGAGAATGCTAGCGCCTAGGGCACAGAGCAGGCCGGGCAGCTCGCGCGGGAACTCCAGCATGCCTCGCTGCGCTGCGCTCAGGTGAAAGACGTCGTCGAGGTAGTTGTTGAAGGTGGTTTCAAAAATGCCGCCGGCCGCCGCTGAGAAGACCAGTGCGGCCAAGAAAGCCGGCAACTGAGGATGGATGGCGTTGAGCCTGCCGTAAAAAACACGAATCATTGCTATTCCCTTCAGGCGGCCCTTGCCCCGCGCCACGCCCGGACCCTTCTGCTTCCCTCGCCTGGGCCGGTATGCTACTCTCTGCACGGCGGTGGGGCAAGAAGCCTCCGCGAGAATCAAGCCTCTCCACCGCCTCTTGAGTAGCCATGAACCAGAAACCCTTTCGTCTGACCAAGCTGGCCTCGTGTACCGGCTGAGCGGCCAAGCTGGCCCCTGAGGCTCTGGCGCAGGTCCTGCGCCAGTTTAGGCCGGTGTGCAATGAAAGATTGCTCGTGGGCCCCCAGGCGGCCGACGATGCGGCAGTCTATTCCTTCGCCGACGACAGGGCCCTGGTCTTTACCGCCGACTTCCTCACTCCCGTCTGCGACGATCCACACCTGTGGGGCCGCCTAGTCGCCGCCAACTGCCTCAGCGACATCTACGCCATGGGCGGTCGCCCGCTGCTCGCCCTCAACCTTGCCGGTATCCCCTCGGCCTCCCTGCCCCTGGAGGTGCTGGAGCGGGTTCTCGACGGTGGCGCCGACAAGGCAGCAGAGGCGGGCGTGTGCGTAGGTGGCGGCCACACCATCGACGCCCCGGAGCCCTTCTACGGCATGGCCGTTGTGGGCGAGGTGGCGCCCGACGCCGTGGTGCGCAACGCTGGCGCCCAGATGGGCGACGCCCTGGTGCTCACCAAGCCTCTGGGCGTGGGCATCATCGTCACGGCCGCCATCGCGGACCTGGCGCCCAGGACAGTCGCCGCTGAGGCCTACGCCTCCATGGAGCGCCTAAACCGCCTTGCCTCGCAGAGCATGGTCCGTCACGGCGCCCACGCCGCCACCGACGTCACAGGTTACGGCCTCATAGGTCACGCTCACGAAATGGCCGAAGCAAGTCGCCTCACCCTGCGCTTCCGCGCCGCCGATCTTCCCCTGATCCCCGAAGCGCTGAACTACGCCGCCCAGTGGTGCATCCCGGCGGGCCTGCTTCGCAATCGCGAGTACTACGGCCGGTGGGCCAACTTCGGAGGGCTGTCCGAGGAACAGATAGCTGTCGTCTGCGATCCGCAAACCTCCGGCGGGCTCCTCATCGCTCTGCCCCAACCCGCAGCCGAGGCGCTGGTGGCGGACCTGCGCGCAGCGGGCGAGGAGGCCTGGATCGTGGGCGACGTGGTTGCTAGCGATCCTGGCCGGGTCCTCTTTGTCTGAGTCCTAGGCCCGTGGTACACTGGTACCCGTTGGCGGAGACCACGCCGTTATGATCCCTCTACGTGACAACATTCGCACCCTCAAGCCTGCGATTGTCAACTGGGCGATCCTTGCTGCCTGCGTCCTCGTGTTCCTCTGGCAGCTCGGCCAGCCCGACGCAGGCATATCCAAAGCCTTTGTGCCACACGACCTCATCAGCCCCCAGGCCTGGCGTGAGCACGGCCTTGCGAACATTATCGGAAGCCTCTTTCTCAGCCTATTCATGCACGGCGGTGTGCTGCACATCGCCGTGAACATGCTGTTCCTCTGGGTATTCGGTGACAATGTCGAGGACGTGCTGGGCCGAACCCGCTACCTGATCTTTTACATGCTC
>JAKORR010000297.1 GCA_029777735.1 Armatimonadota bacterium
AGACCCTGCGCGCCCCTACCATGAGCGATGTGTTTGACCAGCTCTTCGGCGGTGTGCAACCCCAGCCCGTCCGCGGCGTCGGCTCTGGGTTTCTCTTTGATTACGATGGCCGCAAGCTAGTCATGACCAACAGCCACGTAGTGGGCGACGCGGACAAGATGCAGGTAAAAATGAGCGACGGAAGAGTGTTCCCGGCAGAACTGGTAGGCGCCGACCCCACAGCCGATGTCGCCGTGGTTAAGCTCAACACCGCAGATACCAGCGTCACCGCGGCTCTCTTCGGTGACAGCGATCGCCTCGAGGTTGGTGAGTGGGTGATTGCGGTCGGGAATCCCTTCGACTATGAGCACACGGTAACGGTGGGCGTGGTGAGCGCCAAGGGATACAGGCCGGTAGGACCTGGCAAAGAGCGGAAGGTCATCCAGACAGACGCGGCCATCAATGTGGGCAACAGCGGTGGGCCGCTAGTGGACCTGGGTGGCAATGTGGTGGGCGTCAACTATGCCATTTTCTCCCCTACTGGTACTACGGCGGGAATCGGCTTCGCCATACCCATCAACGAGGCGCGAGTGCTGGCGCGAGTGCTAATCGAGGGCGGCCCCTGGGTAGGCCTGCCGGCCAATGGCCTCATGGTCAACAGCCCCGGCCTCAAGGCCCACTTCGGCCTTCCCACCGACAAGGGCGTGGTAGTCTTCTACATCACGCCCGGCAGCCCAGCCGCCCGGGCCGGCATGCAGATTGGCGACATCATCCTCTCTGTCGACGGCAAATCCGTCAAGGATGGCCAGGAAGTCCAGGAGGCAATCCTCAGTCACGCCATCGGTGACAAGATTGTGTTCGAAGTGCAGCGAGGCACCCAACGCGTCCGAGTCACGGTGGTGGCAGGCAGGATGCCGCGTGGCGCTAGCCTCGAGCAGTAAAACGGACAGTCTGCACAAGCCCAGCTCCGCTGCCACTGCTTGAGGAGGGTAGTGCGGGCAGGGCAAGAAGCAGCAGTGTACACAGTTAGGCCGAGCGCAGGGAGTGCAGAGTTCAGGACAAGGAGGCAGAGCGATGTCTCAGGGCGCAACGCCGGGCAGAGCCCTGGCGATGACGGTTCTTGGGGTGGTGGTACTGTTGACCGCAGCTATTCCTTCGATGGCTGATCCTGTGGTTTTGTATGTTTCACGCGAGGGCAAGGACGAGTGGTCGGGCCGGAAGCCAGAGACACAAGCGCCCGATGGTCCCTTCGCGACTCTAGGGCGGGCCCAGGAGGAACTACGGCGGCTGAAGGTAGAAAGGGGGCTGCCCGAGGGCGCCGAGGTGCGGGTGCTGCCAGGTCTGTATTACTTGGCCGAGACGCTCCAACTTGGTCCAGAGGACTCGGGCGCGGAGGGCGCGCCAGTAGTCTATCGCGGCTGGGGTGAGGGAGAGGTCATCCTTGCCGGCGGCCAGGCTGTTGCAGGCTTTCAGCCCTACAAGGGCGAGATTGTGCAGTGCGATATGAAAGCCTTGGGCCTGGGGAATATCTACTTCCGGCAGCTCTTCTTCAAAGAGGAACGACAGACCTTGGCACGGTATCCCAACGCCGACGCCAAGGACCCACACCAGGGCACTTGGGCCTATGTCTCCCGGGTTCACGGCGAGGGGAATAGGCGCGAGTTCATAGTCTCGCCAGAGGTCCGGCTGGCCCAGTGGTCTCGCCCACAGGAAGGACAGGTGTGCATCCATCCGTACTTCGACTGGGCCTGGAGCATCGTGCCCATCGCCGAGGTAGATCCCGTGGCTCGCA
This sequence comes from Armatimonadota bacterium, assembly GCA_029777735.1. Lineage (GTDB taxonomy): Bacteria > Armatimonadota > Zipacnadia > Zipacnadales > FEN-943 > JAKORR01. The sequence goes on from JAKORR010000297.1 coordinate 1,772, forward strand.
AGATCTCACTGGGTGCGAACGTGGCCTATGACCTTCACGTGGGCGACCGGTACTTCGTCCAGAACATCTTCGAGGAGCTGGACGCGCCGGGCGAGTGGTATTTGGATAAGCAGACCGGCACACTATACTTCTGGCCCCCTTCGGCCTTGTCCGAGAGTTCTGTGATAGTCCCCACGGTCCAGACCGTGGTCGAGGTGAATAGCGCTCAATGGATCACACTGCGGGGATTCACAATCGAGGTCTGCGAAGGTGACGCGGTGCGCGTGCTCGACAGCGACGATTGCCTCGTGGCCCAGAACGTAGTGCGTAACTGTGGCGCCGCAGGCATAGTCGTCTCGGGCGGCCACAGAAGCGGAGCGCGCGGCAACAACGTCTACGCCTGCGGCCGGAC
>JAKORR010000298.1 GCA_029777735.1 Armatimonadota bacterium
CGAGGAGTAGACCTGGGTGACGGTGCCCGCCAGGCACGGGATGGGGCCGGTCTCCACGTTGGCGAACTGCAGGGATAGCGAGCCGCTGAGCGGGATGGTGCCGCCGGCCACGCAGTAGTAGACGTTCCCCGCCGTGTCCCTGACCTGCGCATTGGGAGGGATGACCGTCCCAGCGAGTCCAGTACAGGTGCAGGTGACCACAGTCGGCTGAGCGGGGATGCGCTCCATGAAGTAGATCCGGCCGATGGCGTCCTGCATCCGGCCCGAGGCATACTGCGGGTCCGTCTGCGAGGCGTAGAACAGGAAGGTCGAGTTCTTGTCGTCGATCACCGCAGCTAGTGTGGTGGCCAGCTGACCCTGCGGAGTGTTGAGGGCCTGGTTGAGCGTGCCGCCGAATGCCGCATTGATCGCTGCCTGTACTCCAGACAGGACCGCATCAGGCTGCGGAGACACGAAGCCTTTGGGGCCGAAGGTGGGGGAGTAGAATCCGGTCATGCGTGTCTCCTCAGAAGGTTGCGTTCAATGCTTGGCCATTCTCGTCTATGACGGACACGTCGCCGCTCAGGATCCGGCTGCGTGAGTCCAATGCTATCGTGGCCTGAGCCTGTACGACACCCGGGACAGTCTTTGCGGCGTCCTCCAGCAGGGAGCGTACAAGCTGCGGCACGAAGGTCTTGCCCCACACCAGCGTGGGATAGGGCACACCGATGCTGGTGTCATAGAAGAGCTCACCCTGCACGGTGCGACAGGCGCTCGCCACGTCTTGGGCAACGGCTTCGCTGCCAGTCGCAGAGGCGATGTTGCCGAGTCCGTCCACTGTCAGGTCCCAGGACTGAGTGAGCTTGAGAGTATCGTAGATCATAGTGGAACTCCAGAGTTGCCGGTGCCTGGTGTGACCCCGGTGTGCACGTGGGTGTGGAGCGAGGTGCCTTGGCCGGTCACGTCGCCAGTGAAGCCCGCTGTTCCGTCGCCGGTCACATCGCCAGTCACATGCAGGTTCCCATTCACTGTGAATGTCGGGGCAGTCACGCTTGCCCCGGCAGGAGCCACCAGGTCTATGCCACTGTCGTCCACTACCAGGTAGGTCTCCGGCTCGACCGAAGCATTCCACCCACCCAGGTAGAAGCCATCGGACATGGAGAAGCGGCGCAAGGAGCCTGGAGGATTGGAAGCACCCTTGGCATCCACCACGTTGCTGATGTCCTTGTCTGAGAACACGCATACACCGACGTCGCCGGGCTGCGGATCCACGATGACGGCACACGAACCACCCTGCAAGCGCAGGAACGGGACACTGTAGATCGTAACGTTC
>JAKORR010000299.1 GCA_029777735.1 Armatimonadota bacterium
GCGCTGCCGCATCTTGTGCACCTGCCCGCAGCCATGTTGAGGCCCCCCTAACCATCCGCGTTTCGGCAGTGGGCAACCAGATCGCCACGGTTAAGCTCCTGCTGCTCGCCGCTGGCAAGATCGCGCAGGGCGACAGTGCCCTTGGCCAGTTCCTCCTCGCCCAGGATGGCGGCCCAGCGGAAGCCCGCTGCGTCCGCGTGTCGCATCTGTGCCCGCAGGGAACGGCGTCGGTAGTCAAGGTCGGCAGTAATCCCGGCGGCACGAAGCTCGCCGGACAGCGCGAAGGCGGGCAGCCAGGCTTCGTCGCCCACCGCCACCACAAACACACCCTCACGAGGCTCCTGTGAGGCAGCTTGACCCAGGGCCCGGCGCGCCAGTAACACGCGCTCCAGACCGATGCCCAAGCCTACAGCCGGCGTAGGCGGCCCTCCACATTGCTCCACCAAGCCATCATAGCGCCCGCCGCCACCGATCGCGTCCTGCGAGCCTAGGCCCGTGCTCACGAACTCGAAGGCGGTCTTTGTGTAGTAGTCCAGCCCACGCACAATCCGCGGCTGCAGCTCGAAACCGATTCCCAGTACCTTCAGGTGCTCCTGCACGGCAGCGAAGTGTTCCGCGCACTCATCGCATAGCTCATCTACTTGCTTGGGCGCCCCGTCGGTGAGCCGCCGGCAGCTTTCGACCTTGCAGTCCAGCACACGCAGAGTGTTGGTCTCGTAGCGGCGGCGGCAGTCGTCGCAGAGCTCTTCCCTGCTTCCTGCGAGGAACTCGCGCAGCTTCACTACATAGACTGGCCGACAGACCGGGCAGCCCACAGAGTTGATGAGCAGGCTGACCTTGGTGATGCCCAGCGCTGTGTAGAGCGTCATCGCCAGGTGTATCACTTCGGCGTCGAGGCCCGGCGCCATACTGCCCAGGGCCTCCACGCCCGCTTGGTGGTGCTGGCGATAGCGACCTGCCTGTGGTCGATCATAGCGGAATATAGGCGCTATGTAGCAGAGCTTGACAATCCTTTCACGATCGGGGCCTTGCAGGTTGTCCTCAATGAAGGCCCGCACCACTGGTGCGGTGCCTTCGGGTCTGAGCGTCAGGCTGCGCCCCCCCCGATCCTCGAAGGTATACATCTCCTTGGAGACGATGTCTGTATCTTCGCCCACGGAGCGCACGAAGAGATCCGTGTCCTCGAAGATAGGGGTGCGAATCTCGCCGTAACCAAAGCTGTGACAAAGGCGGCGAAAGGTGTTCTCCGCCAGTAGCCATTCGGGCATCTGGTCAGGCAGAATATCTTGGGTGCCACGTGGGCGCTGATACCGCATGATGGCCAGCCTCTTGCTGATTCAGGCTAACGGCTGTTTCCGTGTCGCCGTTTGCGAGGGCTGATCTGGGGACTGAGGGACGGCCGCCAGCCGAACCACATGGCCACTCGCTGTGGCCATGTGGGGGTGAAGGAATCGTGACGTGCCAGCTCCTGAGCCTCCTCCACCAGCTCTCCAGTAAGGGTAGCCGTGAGGATCTCCAGTGCGTGGTGCTGCCTTGACAACAAGTACAACTCGTACAGTACAGCGATGACCACCACTACAGCTATGTGCGACAGGGGCATTCCTGCTACTGCCGCAACCACAACGGCCGTTGCAGCGACCCAGCCCAGAAGAATGGCGTGCCAATGAGAGTCGAGGAGGATTTTCTCCACAATATCTGCCGACGCGGCCAGGTGCTCTCTTGTCAAGTCTCCCAGTGATACACCCAGCTCCGAAGCCACGCGGCGCAGCAGCTTATCGGTAGCCGTACGGTATCCCTCGAGCCAGAATCCGGCGAGGAAGGCAGCCGCAGCCAAGGCCATGGCGGCCTGAAGGCGTAGCTCTGCCCGGCGGGTGGTAGGATCGATATCCGACGCCTGCACCGCGCTTGCAGCGAGCGACAACAGGCCGACGGCCAGTATCGGCGTCAAGCCCCAACGCCACCACTGTCGGCGGAGACGGTGGCGGAGGCGTTCGACTCTCAATGCCTTTTCGTGGCGAGACAAGCGAGACATACTGGACTTTGCAACCATGGATAAGCCCCGCTCAAGCGGAGCAACCATCATAGTATAGTCCTGGGCGGGGGAAGCGTCAAACCTAAGGCGTCGCAAAGCTTTTGGTCAGCGGCCGTCCTCAGCGGTCAGGCTACGGATCCGTCTCCTGCGCGGCTACGGCTGCGCCAGGCTCCTCCTTTCTACCCAGTCCTGGAACTGGAAGGACCTGGTGCTCCACCGGCGAAGATATCTTTATGCAGTCGTTCCGCGTGGTGATCCATCCTCAGGAAGGGATAACCGAAGGCGTCACGGAGGCTGTGGCCCAGGCTCTCAGCTTGGAACTGAGGGCGGAAAGCGTGCTTGGTCCGGCCCCAGCCATACCTGAGTCCGCCTATAGCGTACGTCGCAGGCAGTATCACGCGGGTAGGCTTCTCAGGGGCCTTACGTCCACTCTTGGGGCGGACTGCAGCCTGGCCCTGGTGACGGTCGACCTGTTCGTGAAGGGCCTCAATTTTGTCTTCGGAGTGGCCCAAGGGACGCGGTGTGTCGTTTCCACCGTGCGACTGCTCCCAGAAGTGCATACAGTCGGCTCGTCATCTCTGTTCTGGCGACGGGTGAGCGTCGAGGCCGTGCACGAGGTCTCCCACACCCGCGGCTTGTCGCACTGCCTCGACCCGCAATGCGTCATGCACTACTCGAACAGCGTCGCGGACACCGACCGGAAGGGAGCGGGACTTTGCGTCCGTTGCAAAACTTTGCTCGTGGCGTCCCCCGCCACGGTGCTCAGAGGTGAGCAAGGATGAGAAGGGGCAGTTTGACCTCAGCCGTATTGTTTGTCGTTTCGGTGGCATGTTTTGGATCTGCCTCGGCGGCTCCTTTGATCCTCGCGGAAGGAGGGCAGACCGACTACCAAATCGTCGTCAGCGCCACGGAAGCATCGCCTTCGGAGAGATACGCGGCCCAGGAGTTGGTACAGTTCCTGAGGCAGATCACGGGGGCCGACTTCCCGACGCGCACCTGTGCTGAGGCGCGCCCAGGGAAGAGCATCTTCGTCGGCGACAGCGTCGCGCTGCGCGGAATCGCGCCCGGGTTCCGCGTGGAGTTGCTAGGGCGCGAAGGGTACGTGATACGAACCGTGGGCGACCATTTGATCTTGGCTGGGGGGCGCCAGCGCGGCACATTGTACGCCGTCTACGGCTTCCTGGAGGACCATCTGGGCTGCCGCTGGTTCACACCCGACTGCAGCCGGATTCCGCGGCAAGAGACGCTCCAGGTCGGCCCGCTGAACGAGAAGTGGTTTCCGCGGCTGGAATATCGCGAAGACCTCTACACCGAGGGCTTCGACGGGGTGTGGGCCGCACGCAATCGCTTGAACGGCCAGGCCCATCGACTGACACCCGAGCAGGGTGACAAGATTCACTACATAGCCTTCGTCCACACCTTCTATGGACTGGTGCCGCCTGAGCAGTACTTCGCCGAACATCCCGAGTATTACTCAATGATCGGTGGCAAGCGCGTGGCAGAGAACGCTCAGTTGTGCCTTACAAATCCGGACGTCGTGCGCGTAGCTACGGAGAGCGTCCGCCGATGGCTACGGGAGGCAAAGGCCAAGGGACTGCCCGATGACGTCATCGTGTCCGTATCTCAGAACGACTGCTGGGGCTACTGTGAGTGTCCGAAGTGCAAGGCGCTCGCTGAAGCCGAGGGCGCCCAGAGCGGCCCGATACTGCATTTCGTGAACCAGATAGCCGACGCCATCAAGGATGAGTTCCCCAGCGCAGCCATCGACACACTGGCCTATAGCTACTCCCGCAAGCCGCCGCTTCACGTCGTCCCGAGGCCGAACGTCATCGTGCGCCTGTGCAGCATCGAGTGCTGTTTCTCGCACCCACTGGCGACGTGTACCGTCAATGCGAGCTTCATGCAGGATCTGCGGAGATGGAGCCACCTCTGCAAGAGGCTCTACGTGTGGGATTACGTGACTAATTTCGCGCACTACATCATGCCCTTCCCGAACCTGCGTGTGCTGGGCCCCAACATCAAGACCTTTGTTGAGCACAACGTTCGCGGCATCTTCGAGGAGGGCAACTATCATGGCGGAGGCGAATTCTGCCAGCTCCGCACCTACATGCTGGCGAAGTTGCTGTGGAATCCCGAATACAACCCGCAGACCGCGATGGACGAGTTCCTGGAAGCGTACTACGGCGCGGCGGCCCCCTATATCCGCCAGTACATCGATCTGCTGCACGACACCGTAGAGCGCGAGAACATCCACGTGCATATCTACTCACCGCCAACCCAGCCTCACCTGCGTGCCGAGATCCTGGCGCAGGCTACAGCGCTCTTCGACCGCGCCGAGGAGGCGGTAAAGTCTGACGAAGGGCTGCTGCTGCGCGTCAAGCATGCCCGGATGCCCCTGCTCTACACGCAGATCGCCGGCTACAACCCGGGCTACCGCGTGGTGGGCGACCAGCTTCTCCCCACACGGTCCGAGGAATACGCGAGGGCTGTGGAGGAGTTCACGCAGCTCGCCCAGCGGCTTGGGATACCGCGCATCAGCGAGGGGCGCGACATGGGCCCCTGGCTTGCCTCGCTGTCACGCCAGTTCCCCCCACTCTCCCTGGTTAGGCTGCAGAGTCCTCACCTGACCGCCGAGATTCTGCCAGAGATGGGCGGGCGGCTGTTCAGGCTCTACGATCGCTGTCTCTACCGCAACATCATCTACGTGCCACCCGCGGGCGGTCCGGACTTCCCGATGGCGGGCGGCTACACGGACTGGCCTGGTGATACCTGGCCCGGGCCTGGCACCCAGGAGCCCTGGGACCTGCTAGAGATCACCAGATACCGCGCGGTGCTTGGGCGCGAGATAGAGGGATTGTTCGTAAGGCGCGTCTTCGAGTTGGATCCGGCCGAGCCTTTGCTGCGCATCCTCGTTGAGGCGACCAACGCCTCGAATGAGGCTAGGAAGGTCCTTGTGCGAGTGCATCCGCAGTTCAGCCTAGGTAAGGTCGATGACTGTGTCGTGACCTTCGATGCTCCGAGCGGCGCTAAGCGGATACGGCTGGCGTCTATCGAGGGTACCGAGAAGGACCTGTTTCTGACGGGCAAAGACTGCCCTGCAGGCCAGTGGATGCTGGAGAACCTGACCTATCATTGGGGCCTACATGCGAGTTTCAGCCCGGCACAGGTGGACAAGTGTCTGCTAAACGTCAACCGGAAGCAGAACCGTGTGAACCTGGAGCTATACTCCCGAGAACGCGTTCTGAAACCTGACGAGACCCTGAGTGTCCAATACACTTGGCGAGTGATCCGCAACACCGCACGAGAATACAGCGGCCCGGGGTCCTCAGGTTTCGGGCGCTGGGGATTCTGAGAGCGGGAGCCTTGTGCGGGACCAAGTGTCGAGTAGCAGGATCTATTACTCGCTCGCGGCCAGCAGAAGGCGGGAAACTGACGGTGCATAGCGTAGATTACGCGTCCAGGGCGGGGCCTGGGGAAGTTGCGTCTCGGACCCATGATGGGGTGGTTCACGTGAGGACACTACGGGCAAGCCTCGGCGCGGTGCTGTTAACGGGTGTGAGCGTGAGCGCAGTGCTTGCTCAGCCGGCTCCCACAAGCCAGCAAATGGTGGAGTTGCTGGGCAAACCGCCGGCAGGCTGGCAGGTGGTGCAGGGTCCGGCTGTTTATAACGAGGACAACCTATGGGAGTGGATTGATGGCGAGGTGCCCGAAGTGCTGACCTACCTGTTCGACTTCGCTGTCTCTGCCCTCTTGAGTAGTGGCGATGTGCAAGTGGAGGTTGGCGCCTTCGTCATGAAGACACCACTGGACGCCTTCGGCTACTTCTCGCACAGGTCTTCGCCGGAGAACAAGCCCGCGCCTCTGGGCAACGCGGCTTTTTGGGACGGTACACAGCTCCATGTGTGGCGCAACTACGCTTATCTGCGTTTTATGCCGTCCACCCAGGATCCTAAGGTGAAAACGAGGGTCCGGGAACTCGCGGATGCGCTGCTGGAACACCTGCCCGCGGCCGAGAAGATACCCACTTTGCTGACCATCCTTCCGACCAATAACCGGGTGCCAATGACGTTAGCTTTCACTCGCAGCAATGTGCTGGGCCAAGGTAAGCTAACCAACGGAGTGAGCGCCGACTACCGCATGGGCAACAAGATGATGACGGCTTGGGTACTAGACTGCGGCGATAAGGACTCGGCAAAGCAAGTGCTGGCTCTGCTGGCGCAAGTGCTCGGCAAACAGCGTGCGATCGCCGCACTAGGCGACGAAGCCTTCGCAGGGTTCACAGAGGACTACGGGCCTACCATAGCCTTGCGCGAGGAGGGCTACGCCGCCTTCGTGGTGCATGCTGTGCCACCGGACTTCGCGGAGGCCCTGCTTCGTATGCTAACTGTAAGAATACGCATAGCGGAGGCGGAGCGCAAGCTCTAAGCCTTATTCTTGCGTTGCAGGGAGGCAGTCGACAGTCCCAACTCGCCGGAGGTGCCCGGGCATGGAGTCAGACACCAGCAGGCAGGAGAGGGAACAAGACAGGAGAGTATCGCGACGGGATTTTCTGCACCAGACGGCGGTAGGGCTGGCCGCTGCCGGGATAGGCAGCGCAGCTCTAGCCGCTCCACCGAAGAGCCGGGGCCAGTCGCAGCAGTTCACAGCGGCGCCGGGGGATGATGCGGGCACAGGTATGCCCTACATCGGCATCCCAGCGTGCCAGATCAGGATCTCGCGGGTCATGATAGGGCCCGCTCCCCAGGCCGTACAGACCCGCATGATTCAGTACGGCTGCAACTACCTGCACAAGGTCGATGGCTGCGGTTCGCAACAGTTCCTGCGACAGCTCGACTGGGACTTTTTCTACTGTGACGTGGTTCTGGACAAACTCAACCGCGACGAAGTGATCCAGGAGTTCGAGCAGCGGCGCTCCAAGGCAGGCCTGGATGTCGTTCACTTCTTCAAGATCCACGCCACTCTAAAGACTCCCGAGGACTTGGAACGATACCCGAGCGTCTTCGAAGCCTTTCAGACACTGCGCGACCAGGGCAAGACCAAGTGGCTTGCCACAAGCCTCCACTCAGGAGCTGAAATGCTCGATGCCTGCGTCGAGAGCGGATTGTTCACTCAGATTCAGATTGGGTTCAACCCGACGAAAATCTCGGACCAAGCTACTTATCGAGCGATCGCTAAGGCACAGGAAAAGGGCCTTGCGATCGTGTCCATGAAGGTGTTCATGGGCGGTCCGAGCAAGTGGGAAAACAATCCCCAGGTTCGGCAGGTGCTGCAACAGTACTGGCCGGAAGGCACCACCGCCGCGCAGGCAGTGGCGCGCTGGAACCTGGCGCAGCCGGGGATCACGGCAATCGTGCCGGCCTGCAGCAATGTCGAGCAGGCCGAGTCCGCCTGCACGGCGGTGGGCGCACAACTCCAGGCATGGGAGCGCGAGGGAGTCGAGGCTCTAGGCGCGGCGCTATCGGACAGCTTTTGCCGATCTTGTCGCCACTGCGAAGGAGTGTGCCCCTCCGGACTGCCTATCTCGGACCTGCTGCGGTACCGCATGTACGCAGCTGACTACGGCGAGGTCGCGGGCGCTCGAGCGCTCTATCACGCCTTGCCTAGGGACCAGCGAGCCGACCGCTGCAGCGACTGCGGCGCGTGCGAAGAAGCTTGTCCCTACAACCTGAAGGTCACGGCGATGCTGTCGGAGACCCGCCGTCTGTTGGCCTAGCTCCCTGCGCCCACGAGTAGAGAGAAACACGTCCGGACTTTGCACTCGCAGGAGCGAGAGGACGTCTGGGTTCAGTCCTGGGCGATTGCTTTGTCGCCTGTCTACAAGCTTGTCACGTCGCTCGGAATGGCCGATGGTCCATCTGCGCGGGCAGGCAGAGCTCGCTTCCTCTCTTTCGCGTCGCGGCCCGTGTGGAAGGTATCTCGTCTCTCACATCGAAATGCTTCAGCATCCCTATTTGCAGAGGAGGTCCAGTGGTGAGCCAACTAGCGATTAAGGGCGGACCAATCACCATAAACCGGCCTTTGGGCAAGTCCTGGCCGATCTATGGCGACCTTGAAGAGCAGTATCTGAGCGAGGTCCTGCGCTCGGGCAAGTGGTGGCGCGGGGCCTACAGCGACGAGGCGGTAGCCCAGTCCAAGGTGGCCTGCTTCGAACAGGCCTTCGCGGAATATCAGGACGCGAGGTACGGCGTGGCCGTCACCAACGGGACGCAGGCCATCGAGTGTGCCTTGAAGGCTTTAGACATCAAGCCAGGCGACGAAGTGATCGTACCCGCGGCGACCTTTGTGGCCTCCGCCACTGCCGTAATCTTGGTCAACGCGATACCAATCATTGTGGACATCGACCCGGCCACTTACCAGATAAGTCCCGACGCTGTCGAGGCGGCCCTTACCGAACGGACAGCGGGTATCATCCCCGTGCACTATGGTGGATACCCCTGCGATATGGACCGCCTCAACGCCATCGCCCAGCGGCATGGGCTCTTCGTGCTCGAGGATTGTGCGCACGCCCACGGCACCCTTTACCAAGGCAGGAAGCTGGGCGCCCGCGGCGACATGGGCGCCTTTAGCCTACAGATGGGCAAGACCCTTACCTGCGGCGAGGGGGGCATCGTGCTCACCAACGACGAGAAGCTGGCCGAGAAGGCCTTCAGCTTCCACCATATCGGGCGAATGCCCGGCAGACCCTTCTACGAGTTCCACCTGGTGGCAAGCAACCTGCGGATGACCGAGTGGCAAGGGGCGATCACTCTTGCCCAGCTCTCGCGCCTCGACGAGCAAGCACGAACACGGGACGCCAACGCTCGCCGGCTCGAGGATGGGCTACGCGATATACCGGGCGTGGCGCCTATCGAACGCGTGACGGGGCTCGAACGCTGGAACTTCTACTTCTACCATTGGCGGTTCATCAAGGATGAATGGCCCGAAGGCGTTACCCGCGATGTGTTCATGGAGGCGCTCGGAGCCGAGGGTGTGCCTGTGCATCTAGGGCACTTGCAGCCTATCTACCAGAATCCCCTCTTCGTCGAGCGTAATTTTGGGCCGGTGGCTTATCCGGCTGGCGTGGAACCGCCCGACTACTCAGCCGTTCATTGCCCCGAGTGCGAACGTATCTTTCGCGAAGAAGGCATCTCAATGCCCCACGCGACATTTCTTGGCGGGACTGAGGATATGGACCTGGTGCTGGATGCCGTGCGGAAGATACGCGAGAACGCTGAGGAGCTGATCAGTTAGGAGCAAGTGTGGCGGCTCGCGGGTGCGTAAAGCCCTGTCGGGTCACATCTGGGGGAAGAGGCCATGAGGGGCGCCTTATCGGTGGCAGGGTTGTTGGTCTTTACAGTGCTGCTGCTGGCGCTGGGGTGCTCTCGCCCCCCGCCACAGGCGGGGCCTGTCGGGCCTAGGCCCGACGTTGGCCCAGACGCGACTGCGGCGGGCCCCGAGACACAACCCTTCGTTGGTTCCCCTGGGGCAGGCAAGAGAGAAGCCGACCTCTCGGACAAGCGCATAGCGATGGTCGTGGCGCCCAAGGACTTCCGCGATGAGGAGTTTGAGACGCCCTACCAGAAGCTAGGTGGCTTCGGCGCGAAGATCACCGTGGCATCGCTGATCGAGGGTGAGTGCGTAGGCGTTAAGGGCACTAAGGTTCAGGCCGTGATTGCGGTGAAGGACCTAGTTCCCAAGGACTACGACGCCCTGGTGTTCATCGGTGGGCCCGGCATGGTGGAGCACGTCGAGAACGCGCAATTCATCGCGGCAGCCCAAGCTTTCGCTAAGGCAGGCAAGCTGGTCGCGGCCATCTGCGTGTCACCGGTCATCCTCGCAAAGGCTGGCTTGCTGAAGGGTCTGCGGGCTACGGTCTCGCCAGGAATGGAGGAAGAGCTGACAGAGAGAGGCGCTCAGGTCACCAGCGACGACGTCGTGGTTAGCGGCCGCATTA
>JAKORR010000300.1 GCA_029777735.1 Armatimonadota bacterium
CAAACTCCCACCGCAGTTTCAGGATTCAGTACGTACTGGCACATCTGCAAAGCGTCGAAGTAATCGATCTTCTTGTCGCCGTTGAGATCAGCATTGGCGTTGAGCACACCGCGTATCTTCCAGTCGCGCCAGGCCTCTCGGAACACAACCATGTCCGCGCCGTCCACGAAGCCGTCACCGTTGAGGTCGGCTACAAGGCTGAAGGGCGGTGGGGGAGGGCTTTGCGGCAGCACCGGCGGCACGCCAACGCCTGTAAGCAGGATCAGAACAACCCCGAAGAGCCAGACTCGTCCAAGGTTCGCTTTGCTCACAGCAGTAGTAATCCCTCTGCAGGGCGAGAATGAACAAGATCTCCTGCGCGGCAGTGGCCGCGTATCCCTTGAGGTATGATTATGTTGTTGTGGGTGATAAATGAAGCATCCCTCGTGCGGTAAACGTCAGAGCATGCAAGTACACTCGGCCGCTACTCCGAAGGATCTGATCTCCAGTTTCCTGGCGCCGCACGCTATGCCTTAGATGTACTCCCTCAGCCATCGCTGGCTGTCTGGATCCAGTCTCGCAACGTCAGGAATATCGTAGCGATTACCCTGAACGTCGGTCAAGGTGAGGTGGTTGGGTAGGGGTTGCCTGATGTTCTCCCGTAGGTTGCGGGTGAGGAAGGTAACACGGCCGCGGTCGGTCTCCATGGTCCATTCCACCATGTCGAATCGGTCACGGCAGGATAGAATCGCGAGAACCTTAGGCACGATGTAGCGACGCTGCAGTTCTTCCTGGACCAGACGGGCATTCTCCGGCGATAGGCCCCATAGGTCGGATAGGATTCCGATTTCTCTGCCATCCGAGCCCAGTACAGCGATCCACCGGTTCGGCTCGCTGAGTGGAAAAAGCCTAACCAAAGCAACGTCACGCCACTCAAGGGGTGATGCCTCCTTCTCCTCGGCGGCCTGAGCGTCTGGCGCTCCCACGCCGCCCACTGCAGCGGAGGCCAGCTCCGCGGCGAGACCCGCTTTATCCGGCGCTTCCTGGGCTCTTCCGTCTATCGGCACTGCTGTTTCAGCACCACCAGACTGCGCCGTATCGGTGTCGGATTGCACCGCTGTGTCTCTAGAGGCGGCTCCGTCCTCGGCGGCAGCTGCCCCTCCACCCGATGTCTCCCTCTCCAAGGCAGCCCCCATGAGAACCGGGATCTTTTCCTGCTTCTCGCTGAAAAGAAGCATTTGCAGGCGTGCTCCATCACGGCGCAACTCGATCCGGCTTGGATCGAGCATGCGCAGCTCACTTGACGTGCTGGTGGGGAGCGGCGGAAGGGACGGCCCGCGTTCGGGGACTGGTGTTGCAGAGGAGTGTCTACCATGGAAATGCATGGCTTGGGTTTCTCCTATTCCTAGCGTCCGACAGCACGGATCTTAGAGATTTCTTGGTAGGTGGACACCAAACGGTAGAACTCGCCTTTTTGCTGCATTAATTCGTCATGTGTACCCATTTCGACAATCTCGCCGTTCTTGAGCACTAAAAGCCGGTCGGCGTTCTTAAGGGTTGCTAGCCGGTGTGCTATGGCCACGGTGGTTCGTCCTTCAGCCAGGCGCGCGATGGCCTCCTGAATCTGTTTCTCGGTCTCGACGTCCACCTGCGAGGTGGCCTCATCCAGGATCAGGATACGGGGATTGTGAAGCACGGCTCTGGCGATGGCAAGCCGCTGGCGTTCACCGGCAGAGAGACCTTGACCACCCTCGCCGATGAGGGTTTCGTAGCCGTCGGGTTTGCGCAGGATGAAGTCGTGGGCGTTGGCGATCTTGGCCGCGCTGACGATTTCCTGCTTAGCAGCACCGGGCTTTGCGTAGGCGATATTTTCGGCGATGGTGCCACTGAAGAGAAAGGTTTCCTGGAGCACGACGCCCATGTGGCGGCGTAGGTCGGCCAGACGGATCTTCCTAATGGGCACACCGTCGATGAGAATCTCGCCTTCGTCAACGTCGTAAAAGCGGCACAGCAGGTTGATTGTCGTGGACTTGCCCGCGCCACTGTGGCCCACGAGCCCGATCATCTCGCCTGGCTCCAGCTCGAAGGTGATGTGCTTGAGCACCGGATGATGGGGGTCGTAGCCAAAGGTCACGTCGCGGAACTCGACCCGGCCCTGCATCTCGGGCATGGCCACGGCGTCCTCAGCGTCCTCAACCTCGATTTCGGCATCGAGGATCTCGAAGACACGCTCTGCTGCGGTCAAGGAGCGCGAAGTCCAGTTCAGTAGCGTCGACATGGACTGGATGGGTTGATAGAACATCTGTACGTATGCCAAGAAGGCCATCAGAGTGCCCACAGTGACCGAGCCGAAGAGCACTTGGCGCCCCCCTACATACCACACCAACAGCGTCCCTAGGATGATGAGTAGCGACAGGATCGAGAAGACCACCGACCATAGACGCTCGGCGGCGATGCCCGTGGCTGCTAGCTCTTGACTGCCCCGGACGAAGCGTGTCACCTCGCGCGGTTCTTGCCCAAACACCCGGACTATGCGTAGGCCGTTGAGGGTCTCGTTGAGGATTGAGTTTAGCCGACTCCAGCGGTGGAAGAAGCGGTGCATGTAACGGCGGGTCCGTTTCCAGAAGGTTATGGAGACCAACACGACCAGAGGCGCCGGGACACAGACCAAGATCGTCAGTCGTGCGTTCAGGATGAAGAGCATAATGCCTATGCCCACAATCAGCATCACGTTGAGAGCCAAGTCCTGCGAACCCCGCACAAGGAAGGACTGTAATTGGCTCGTGTCCTGATTAACGCGCGAAATGACACCACCAAGCTGGCGCTCGTCGTAGAAGCGTAGGGACAGGCACTGAAGATGCTTGTAAAGCATGCAGCGAATGTTATGGGTTATCTGGTTGCCCAGCAGCGCCGACAGCCAGCCTTGGAAGGCCCCCGTGACGGCCATCAGGACATACGACATCACCAGAGACAACACCAAGTAACCAAGTAGCAGGAACCTCTCCTCAAGGGGTTTGGGAGGTCCAGTGGGCGCCAGCACGTCGTCCATCAGAGGCTTGCGCAGGTAGGGGGGTACCAGGCCCAGTGCTGTGTTCACTGTCGCGATGACCGACAGGCTGACGGCCACCTTCCAGTGTGGTACCAGGTAGCCCACCAGCCGGAGCAACGTGCGGCTCTTGGGCAGGCAAGCCGAACAAACCTGAGTGCCCTTGTCCAGCGGCAGGCCGCACCGGGGGCACTGAGTCTCTTCCACCTCCGGAATCTCTACTTCTTCCCCCTTGGACCACTTACTCAACAGCGACGCAGCCGCGGCGAATCTCGGCACTCGCGAGGAGGTATAGCGAAGCAACTCGATGCGGCTTCCGGCGTGTGAGACCTCCAAGGCTCCCCCACCGGCCAGAGTCTCGGCTCTGGGCTCCTCCACCTCGGCGAGGGGCAGTTCGAGTCGTTGCGTCACGCCCCCATCGACCTGGGTGAGAACCAGCACGCGGTCCTCTGTAACAACTAGCCATTCGTGTCCGAAGGACCCGTCAGGACGCAAATCCGCCTCTACGCACAGACGTACAGCGCCCTCGACCTTAACGCCCTCGGGAAGCGATTGCAGCAGCATCCCTGACCTCCATCAACAATAGGCTCAAGCGTCCCGGTGCAGAATCCCCGGGGCGCCATCGGAGTCCCACTCACGCGCAGGGGGAAGGAGTCCTCCGAGGAGTGTTGCTATTCGTTCAGGTTATTGCTCTCCAGCGCGGCGGACTCCTCTAGGAGGCCCAGATCGCCGGGCCAGAAGAACTCGCGGCGCACTGCAGCATCCTCTTCTGCCTTGGGCAAGCATCCGTGCTCACCCAGCGGCCGTGCGCTCACCAGGATCACCAGACAGCTTGTCGAGGATGTTGATCGTTATCTTGTGGTTGACGGTGTCATACACAAGGAGCTTGAGCTTGGCCTTCCGGGCGAAGGCTGTGAACAGTTCGTGAGTGTCTACACTGGCGACGTGGATGTTCTAGCCATGGGGGCCGGTGTGATAGAAGAGAGCTGGTGCCTCTTCCTTCTCGTCCTGACCGCCCGGCTGCATCTCCCCCGTCGGTCCGGCTCGGGTGAGTGAGGCCGACACCGCAGCGCTATCGGCAGCCGGCAGTGTGGGTCCGTCTGTATCGTAGTTCCCCGGCGCCGGCCACAACGAAGCTGCTATCACAACCGCCGCAACTCCGCAGAACAGCGCTGCTCGCATAACCCCGCCTACCTTTCACGAGTATAGGCCGTGCGATTCACTGAGGGACAGGGAAGAGCCTATGGAGGAATCTCGCGCTCGACGAACTTACAGATACACAAAAGCCCTCAAAGGTTCATTTTTCTCCCCAGGGCGTCGGGTTTCGGAAACCTATCTGGACCTGCTGGCTATCCCTCACTCATGCCGACTCGCGTCCGCACGCCGCCGCCCATGATAGCCCCCCTTGCAGCGACTCGCAATCTCTCCCACCGCGGCGCGACTATCCACGGGCGTGGTCCCGGGCAGAGCTTTCCTTTCACAGGTGCCGAAGCCACTTCCATCGCAGGAGAACGCAGCCATGCAGGGAACTTGTCATCGTCTTCTCTGCTTCGACAGGGGAGTGAGGACAGGATGACTCGATCTCTGCTTGTAGGTGCGGTTCTAGTCTTGAGCCTGGCCCCTGTGGCGGGCGCTCCCGACGACGAGTTCGTCCGCGTGG
Organism: Armatimonadota bacterium; assembly: GCA_029777735.1. Classification (GTDB taxonomy): domain Bacteria; phylum Armatimonadota; class Zipacnadia; order Zipacnadales; family FEN-943; genus JAKORR01. The sequence goes on from JAKORR010000300.1 coordinate 4,686, forward strand.
CGGAGGACTACTGGAGTTTTGTCACCAGCGAGTCCGGAACGCGGTTTATACCCTTCGGAACGAACTTTTTGCTGAACGAGAAGCGCTTTCTGAACCTGTTCTGCCCGGAAGTCTACGACGCGGAGCGCTACGAGCGGGCGCTGATAGCCCTGGAGCAGCTCGGGTTCAACGTGGTCAAGGTTTTCCTGCCTATCGCCCAAGTCCTGCCCGACCCGCAGACGCCAGGCGAGGTGCACATCGCGCCCGGCTATCTCGACAACCTCGAACACTTTCTCGGCCTGGCGCACAAACACCACTTCCGCGCAGTGGTCTCGCTGGCCTCCTGGGGCGGCAACACCATCAAGTGGTGGCACGAGGGTGGGCAGTACTTCGGCCGCAAGCCCTGGCGCACCGATGACGGCATCGACTCACTCGACGTACTGGTGCGCTTCTGGACCGCTGTCGGCGATCGCTTCCGCGACAACCCAACCATCTTTGCCTACACTCCGGCTGTGGAGTGGAGCTTCCCAGCGGGCAATTTGACCTGGACTCCTCCGGACAAGCAGTACGGGCGGTTAGAAAGTGAGCAGGGTTTGTTCTACTGGCGGGCCTTCCTGCGCGCCCGATATGACGGGGAGGTGGCCAAGCTCAACGCCGCCTATGGCACTGAATACGCAAGCTTTGACCAGGTGCCAATAGTGGACTACACCTACGACGCCAAGGCCCGCAAGTACGCCGACCCAGACGCCAAGATTCTCGACTACCAGGCCTTCCGCGAATGGTCGTCAATGCGCTACCTCCGCCCACAAATTGAGGCAATTCGGCGCGCGGACCCCAACCATATGGTCACCATCAGCAACCACGGCCGCCAGCCTATTGGCCTGTGGGAGGGCGCCGCCAGATACTTCATGGGATTCAGTGTGCCCGAGCAGTCCGACCTAGTGGACTACCTCACGACCCACGAGAACCATACTCAGTCGGAGCTGAAGCCGGGGCAGAGTATCGACACCGTCGTCCGCGGCGCGGTACTTCGCGTGCGTTTCTGCAACGCCGCCCGGATGCTGCCGCTGGTCATCGAGGAGATGACCTTTGGCTCGCCTGACCC
>JAKORR010000301.1 GCA_029777735.1 Armatimonadota bacterium
AGCACCTGGAACGTCTACGTCGACCCGTACTATCAGGACGACAAGCAGTCTGACCTGCAGGTGAACCTATCCAGGGATGACCTACAAGATATCGTGGGTCACCTGGTCAAAACGGGTGTGGCACGCATCGAGCGGCTGCTGGAGCGGGAGGGCTTCTCTACGGCGTCCGTGGAGCTCTGCCTGGCCACGGGCGGCATGGTGAACATGCCCATGGTGAAGAACCGTCTGGACGAGCTGTTCGGTCCTGGACGGGTTCACGTCTCGAAGCGCAGTGCCTCTGCCATCGCCGAGGGGGCGGCCTGGGTGGCCCATGACCAAGCGCGGCTGCATCTGGCCAAGAACGTGGAGCTGGCCTTGGCCCGCAACTCCTACATGCCACTGCTGCAAGCAGGGGTGGAGATGCCTATCGAGCGTGAGAACCGACGGGAGAGGTTCGACCTCTACTGCGTGGACCCGAGCGACGGGCACGGGAAGTTCAGCCTGGTCAGCCCGCATCGGCCCGGGCCACGGGTGCTGGCCAACGACAAGCGTCGGCCCCTTTGCAACATGCTGCTGAAGGTCGATGGCAAGGCGCAACCGTTCCGGGAGCGCCTGGGTCTGGAGGTCAACATCGACGAGAACCTCGTGTTGACCGCGACCGCCTGGTCGCTCAATCAGAAGGGGAAAGCGGTGGCGGAGGTGCACGACCTCGAGTTCGCCTTGGCGACCCCGGGGGCACGCAACAGTTGGCTCAATGCCAGCCTGCTGGGCTCCGGAGGTGAGGTCAGCGCGCATGAATCGGGCGACTTGTCGATGCGATCGAACATCGCGGCACGAGAGGACGTCAGTTTGGTGCCCGGGGAGGTGCTGTACCGGTACAACCCGTACTACTTTCGCGTCGAGCAGAACCCGCCGCAGGTTCAGGTCGAAGAGCGCCTGTACTACGAGCCCTGCGCGATGTGTGGGCGGGCGTCGAACGACCCACTCTGCCGTTGTGCGTCTCTGCTGGCGTCTCGCCAGCAGCCCAGCGGGAGGCTGAACGCATGACCAAGAAGATCAGCGGCGCAGAATTTCCGCTCGCCAAAATCTTCAGCTCCGACTTTGACTACGTCATTCCGAGCTACCAGCGCCCTTATGCCTGGACGCCCGTTCAAGCGGGTGAGTTGTTCTCCGACCTGTACGACTTCTACCTCAAGGAAGACAAGGAAGACACCTACTTCCTGGGCAGCATCGTGCTCATCAAGGA
>JAKORR010000302.1 GCA_029777735.1 Armatimonadota bacterium
ACGCTGCGGATGCCAGACTATACCTTTGAGATCGCCATTCCTTGCAGCGGCCTCAAGTCAGGCATTGCTATGAGCGCCCTCGGTGCGCTCCTCGGCTATATCTTGGTCGGCCCTTGGTGGGGCCGGCTAGCCCTCTTTCTCCTATCAATTCCTATGGCTCTTGTTGCCAATGTCGCCCGAGTGGTTATCACCCTGGTACTGGCCCGAGCAGTGGGCCCTGCGGCCGCTGACGGCTTTCTCCACACCTTCTCCGGGCTGATGGTCTTTGCCCTCGCTCTTGCGGGGCTATTTGGGCTCTCCAGGATCTTCTCATGCAAAGGTATCCGTACCGATTTCTGATTCTGTGTGTGCTGCTGCTTGCCCTGAGTCTCGCCGGATACCTGGTGGGCCAGCATGAGGACAGCGAGGCTGAGACGCTGGACTGGAGCCAGCTCCCTAAGGCTGTGGCTGGTTGGCAAGGGCGCGAGCAGCCCGAGGATCCGGCTGTGGCCGAGTATCTTCAAGCTGATGCCATGAAGAGCCGTATTTACCACAAGGAAGGCCTAACAGTGTTCTTCACAGCCATATTTGGGACCCAGTGGCGGTCGCTTCACTCGCCCGCTGGGTGCTTTCCTTCTCAGGGCTGGCTCACAGTGGACCGACACGCCACAACAATCGAGGCGCCTCCGGGCGCTTCTCATCCTGGTCCATTGCACGCCGAGCAGTTGTTTGTCAAGCAGGGCAATAAGCACCTGCTTGTTACATATCTCTACGCCCACCCAGGAGGAACCACCGCTAGCTGGATCGAACAGTGCCTGAAGGTGGCCAAGTCTGGCATGCGTAAGGGTGGTATCGTCGTGATACTTGAGGGCAAGTGCACGCCGGATTCGCGCGATGCTATGGACCAAGCTCAGCGCGAGCTGCTACAGGCGCTGTATCCGGAAGTCGTGCGGGTTTGGGATGCAAAGCTCTAACATTGCCTTGAGAAGAAGGGCAGTAGGCCAAGCGGCCTCCGATACACGGAGGCAAAGAATGCCTGTAGCGTTGCCACGCTGCGGAGGGACTAGTCTTCTGCCACCCGCTGTCAACAGTCGCGTCCATCACGTGGCCAAGCGAACGATGGACGTGCTGGGTGCCCTTGTTGGCTTGGTACTCTGCGCGCCCCTGTGGGCTGTCTTAGCAATCCTGATCAAGCTGGAATCGCCGGGGCCAGTTCTATTCTGCCAGACAAGATTAGGAGAGAACGGACGGCCCTTCCGCTTCTATAAGCTTAGGAGCATGTACCTCGACGCCGAGAAGAGCCGCCGGGTGCTTGAAAACCTAAACGAGATGGACGGGCCGGTATTCAAGGTCCGCGACGACCCGCGCATCACCCGCATGGGGCGCTTCCTGCGTCGCTATAGCCTTGACGAGACCCCACAGCTCTTCCATGTGCTTCTAGGGCAAATGACCTTGGTGGGGCCCCGGCCGCCTTTGCCCGAAGAAGTGACTCTCTACGAACCCTGGCAAACCGAAAGGCTGAGCGTGAGGCCCGGCCTCACTTGCATCTGGCAAGTCAGCGGGCGCAACGAGATTCCCTTCGAGCGATGGGTCCAGATGGACATCTTCTACATACGCCACCAGAGCTTGTGGTTCGACTTGTGGCTGTTACTGAAAACCGTGCCAGCAGTTCTCTTGGGGCGTGGAGCCTACTGAAACAACCACGTGCCACTGGAGCTGCGCAGGCCCACTGGCACTACCTGGGCAAATAGTGTCGGTCCAGAACATGAGTTTTTTGACTTGGCGGTGAGGGTATGGTATCATAGATAACACTCGGCTATGACCAGGGAGCGGATGCCGATGCGAACATACCTGGTAGTTGTACTGATAGCCGTCGCTGTGCTCTTGTTGCCGTCTGAAGGCGCACATGCGGTTGGTCCCGTTGGCCCGATCATCGCTACGTCTCTGCCTTCCCTGGCCGCTACAGTAGCCAGCGCCACCCTCATGGAGGCTGGCTACCAGTCCGGTTTTGGGAAGGTCCAGCGCAAGCGGATCGCCCGCGAAGTTGTCTGGTTCGACGGGCGCGAGGCGGATCTGGAACACCACGCCAGGGTCATAAACGGTCGTATCTACATCACGCTGACCGACTTGTCCCGGCATCTTGGCTGCTCCATCCTGTGGGGCCCCTCGCGGCAGTACATCGAGGTCAGCAAGGGTGACAAGACAGTCGTGCTGTGTCCGTGTGGTGGTGGCGCCCACGGCGTACCTCACGTTTCTGGTCCGCCTGCCATCCGGAAACAGGGCTTGACGTGGGTACCTGTAGAGCCCTTCGCGACCCTCTTCGGGGCTACAGTTACCTGGAACGCGGAAGCGCGACGGCTAGACGTGGCTACGGCGCCTGCCCAGTGATACCTAAGTCTGATGTGCTGTAAGGAGAGTCTCAAGGTGTCCGGCGGGAGGGGCTGGAGCCGTGGGTCCGTCTCTCCGGCAGTTGGGAGGGCGTGGTAGGGCAGCAGGTCTGCTCGGCCTAGAGCTTTTGCCGCACAGGCATGAGAATGTAGTACGCGCTGGACCTTTCGGTGGACGTAGGCTGTTGCTGACGTCCCAGAGAGGAGGGAGTTTACGCGGCGCCCCATCTGACTGTCAACTCTTCTGGTGGATCCCCGGAACAGGGCAGTGGCTCAGGGCCAAGAGCTTTCTCGTCCATGGAGAGACGCCGGCATCGTTCTTGGCCGAGCGTTCCCTTTCTCCCTCCCACGGCAAAGTTGGCCGTGGGCTGCGCGTTGCTGCTGATTGCCCTGATGCTGGTCTGGCGACAGGTCTCAGCACCGCGTTTGGGCAACCTGAGTGTGCCTGCTGGCCGTGAGGTGGGCATGATCCTGGCGTCCTGGCCGGAGTTCGAGGACCTGCGTGGCAACCTGGTGGGCGTCAGAGGCGATGTGATCATGCGCCAAGCGGGTGGGCCGCCGCGTCCCTTCATGGGCGGTGCTCTCCTGCCTGCTTCCTATGTCTTGCACCGAGGGAATCGAGTGCACCTGCTACCGGGCGAGGACCGAATCGAGCCGAGCAGAGAGGTTGCTGTTACCTGTCCGCGAGGGAAGGACACGGAGCACTTTGTGCGATATGTGGAGGGCGGCGTGAGTGGGCGTCGGACGGAGCTAGAGACCGCCCTGGTGCAGAGACAGCCGCCACCGCCACGGATTGCTCTGACCTTCGACGACGGCCCGAGTCCGGTTTGGACGCCACGCATCCTGGACTTGCTTGTGCGCCATGGTGCTAGGGCAACCTTCTTCGTGGCTGGGAACTGCGCCAAAGTGTGGCCTGAGCTAGTGGCGCGTGAGGTGGCGGAGGGCCACGAAGTGGCGTGCCATAGCTATAGCCACCCGTCCTTCGTGAAGCTCAACGACGCCGGGATTAACGCACAGATGTCGCGGTTCGAGGCCGTGGTCTTGCCTCTGCTCGGCGGGCGAAAGGTGTGCTGGTTCCGGCCGCCCTATGGCGCCATTAACGCCAGGGTGCGCTCCGTTGTGACCCACCGCGGCTACCGCGTGGTGTTGTGGGACGTGGATACGCGCGACTGGACCAGACCAGCGGCAGCGGTCATCGCCAACCGGATACTCTCTGGCGCTAAGGATAGCAAAATCGTGTTGCTGCACGACGGTGGTGGCGATCGCAGCCGTACGGCGGACGCTCTGGCGACGGTTTTACCTCGGTTAGCCGCCGAAGGAGTGCAGATGGTGACTCTGTCCCAGCTCAAGGGCCTCGAACCGCTGCCTCAAGGGGAATTGGTGATAACCGAGGGCGGCAGGGAATGGAGAGGTAAGCCGAGGAGCGTTGAGGTGACCATTGGGGGACAGCGACTGGAGAAGCCGCTTCCAGCTCTAGCCATGGACGGGCACTTGCTGCTGGCCGCCGGTCCGGTCCTGCGGGCCCTGGGGACCGAGTACCGCTGGCTCCCAGAGGCGCAGGTCCTTCGTGTGGAGGGGGTACGGGGTACTGCCCTGCTGCGTGTGAACAGCCGTCGGGCGACCCTGGGCGGCCAAGACGTGCTCCTGCTAACGCCTGTGGCGCGGGTAGAGGGGCAGGTCATGGTCGGCATCACGTTGCTGGCGCGCATCACTAATTCCGTGGCGAGCATGACCCCGGACGGCGGGCTTGTGGCCTTCGAGAAGCCCGCGGCAGCTTCCCTGGAGCCTACGGAAAGCGGGGCGAAGCCGGCCGAGTTCGGTCCCACTGTTCTGGCGCCTCAGTTCTAGCGACTGCGGCCCTCAGAAGGTCTGCACGAGGGGGCAGGCCGGACTATGCGAAATCTTTCACAAAGGGCTTGACAAGCCTGGTTGCCTCGTATACAATCCCACTAGACTTTGTGAAGTCTTTCACGAGGTGCGCCATGCACGAACATTCCATGGCTGACCATGTCCTGGAAGTTGTGGACCGGCGCCGACGTGAAGCCTCGGCCTCCAGGGTCATATCCATCACGCTTCAGGTCAGCGAGCTCTCGGCCATTACTGCCGAATCCTTGCAGATGATGCTCGACCACGCCGCTGAGGAGCAAGGCGTACCCTCTTTCTCCGTCATTCTTGTGTGCGACGGCCTGCTTGGCTACTGTCCGACCTGTGGCCTCGTGCCCGTCAGCGACGATCTGGCGTGCGGGAAGTGTGGCAAGGGGGGCCTGAGGCCTGCGGCGGATGACGCTCTCCTGCTTCTGGAGTGCGAGTTCGAGTGACATACTGATGCCATCCACGACGGATAGGCGAAGGCGGGTGCGGGTCACCGTTCACGGCATCGTGCAAGGTGTCGGGTTTCGCCCCTTTGTGCATCGCCTCG